>JAYKJF010000020.1:0-10568 GCA_035285785.1 Cyanobacteriota bacterium | reverse complement strand
CGATCAGCATCAAACCATCGCTGAGCAGCCTTGCAGCCTTCGCCTCTTCGCAGCCAAGGGGCCAGGGGTCGGCCGTCAGATCAAAAAAACAGCCCCTGATCGCAACGCTGTCCGGCATGGATGGGTGTTGTTTCTAACAACGTAAATCGGAAGGAGCGCTGGCGGGCTTGGATCATGACGCTGCGCTGGCCCTCGGCAGCAGCCAGCGGCCGAAATGGGCATACAGGGCTGGCAGCACCACCAGGGTGAGCAGGGTGGAGGTGATCAGTCCTCCGAGCACCACAATGGCCAGAGGCTGCAGGATCTCATTGCCCGCTCCGAAGGCCAGGGCCAGGGGCAACATGCCGAGCGCCGAAGTGAGGGCCGTCATCAGGATGGCGTTCAACCTCTCCAAGCTGCCTCCACGGATCACCTCCTGCAGGTCTTGGCCCGCGGCATGGCGGCGGTTGTAGAGATCCACCAGCAGCAGGCCATTGCGCACCGCCACGCCGAATAGGGTGATAAAACCGATCAGCGACGCCACCGAGAGCACACCGCCACTGAGAAGCACGGCCGCCAGTCCACCCACCAGGGCCAGGGGCAGATTGATCAGGATCGCCAGGGTGGCCGGCCAGGATTTCACCGCCATCCCCATCAACAGGCCGATCACAACAGCAGCGATCACGCTGTAAAGCACCAGGTTGGTGGTGGCCCGCTCTTCTGATTCGAACTGGCCGCCGTAGCGGATGAAATAGCCGCTGGGGAGCTGGATCTTGCTGTCCAGGGAACGCTTAATCTCACCCACCACGCGTCCCAGATCTCGGCCGCTGACGTTGGCTGAAACCACGATCAGGCGGGAGACATCCTCCCGGTTCACCACATTGGCGCCCTTGCCGAAGGTCACTGTGGCCACGTCACCGAGAGACAGGATGGCTCCCTTCGAGGTGGTGATCGGCAAGCTGCGGATGGCATCGAGATGGCTGCGATCGTCTTCCTCCATCCCAACCCAGACATCGGTGCGATGCGGTCCGTCGCCGATCCGGCTCACCACCTTTCCATTGAGAGCGAGTTCCACCTGTTCAGCCAGCTGGCGCATCGTGAGTCCTCGCTGGGCCGCCGCCTGATGATTCAGCTCCACCTGCACCTGGCGGATCGGCAACTGGGGTTCGAGCTGCAGATCCACCACCCCCTGGATCGGCTCGATCAACTCGCGAACCTGCTCACCCAGGCGGCGCAGTTCGGCCAGATCGGGGCCATAGATCTTGATCGCAATGGCACTGCGCACGCCGGAGAGCACCTCGTCCATGCGGTGGGAGATGAAACCGCCGATGTTGGGGGCCACACCCGGCAAGCGCAGAAAGGCCTCGCGCAGGGCTGCAATGGCGGCGGGTCGATCGTCCATCGCCGCTGCACTGAGCTCCACGTCAACATGAGCCATGTTCACACCGGCTCCATCGGCATCCCCCGGGGCCCGACCCGCACGCACCTGCACCCAGTCGATCCAGGGGCTGCCGGCCAGGGATCGGCTCAGCACAATCCCGGCGCGCTGGGTCATCTCCAGTGCCACCCCGGGGTACAACACCATCGAATTCACCAGGGAGCGTTCGCGGAACTCCGGCAGAAACACCCGCCCCAGGGAGGGCAGGATCACCGTGGTGGTGATGAGCAGCGCCAGCGCCAGTGCCAGCACCCGCCGCGGTGCCGCCAACACCGCATTCAGCACTGGGCGGTAGACCCTCTCGGCCTGGTCCGCAATCCAGGTGTTCTCGGCTGGCAGGCGAACGGAGGCCAGAAGAATGGCGCACAGGGCCGGAGAGAGCGTGACCGCCACCAGGGTGGACGCCGCGATCGACAGCAGGTAGGCCAGGCCCATGGGCTGGAAGATGCGTCCCTCCACCCCTGTGAGCGAAAAGATCGGGGCAAAAATCACCAGGATGATCAGGGTGGAGAGGATCACCGGCTGGCGTACCTCCACCGAGGTGTCGAACACCACCTGAAGGGGGTCGATGGGATCAGCACTCTGCTGATTGCGGCGCAGGCCGCGGTAGGCATTCTCCATGTCGACGATCGAATCATCCACTACCGATCCGATCGCCACCACCAGCCCCCCCAGGGTCATGGTGTTGATGCCGAGGCCCAGGCCCTTCATCACCATCAGACCGATCAGCAGCGACAGCGGAATGGCGCTGAGGCTGATCACGGCAGCACGCCAGTTCATCAGAAACAGCACAATCACCACAGACACGATCAGCACGCCCTCCAGCAGAGAGGTGCTGACGTTGGCGATCGCGATGTCGATGAAATCGGCCTGACGAAAGGTGCGCTGCAGCCTCACATCCCCTGGCAGGGTGCGGGCGATGGCAGCCATGCGCCCCTCCACCGCGCGGGTGACCGAAGGGGTGTCCACATCGGGCTGCTTGTTGATCATCAGCACCACCGCCGGTTTGCCGTTGAAGCTGGCATCGCCCCGGCGGAGGGCGCCCCCCGGGCGGATAGTGGCGAGATCCGCCAGCCTCAGGGGCTGGCCGTTGGAGCCGATCACGATCGCCTCGGCCAGATCAGCGCCACTGCGGGCGTTGCCATCGACGCGGATCAGGGTCTCCTGGCCGCCTCCGATCAGAAAGCCCCCCGGCACCGTGGCACTGGCGTTCACCGCGGCATCAGCCACCGCTTGGAGCGACACCCCCGCACGCCGCAGCGTGTCCGCTTCCACCAGGATCTGCTCCTGCAGCTCGTCCCCGCCATAGAGGGTGATCTGGGCCACGCCTGGGATGTCAAGCAGCTGGTTCTCGAAGCTGGACTGAACCAGCCGACGCAGCTCCAGAGCGTTGGTGGGGCCTGAGCCCTTCAGCGTGAAGGCGTACTGGAGAATCGTGCCCAGCGGGGACACCAGGGGCGAGAGCTCTGGAGCGCTGGCCTGGGCGGGAAGCTCCGAGCGGATGGACTGCAACCGCTCAGCCACGGCCTGCCTGGCTTTCTGGAGATCAGCGCTCTGATCAAACACCACCTGCACCATCGAGAGGCCCACCTTGGAAGCGGAGCGCACGGTGTCGACACCAGGGAGCCCATTAACGGCCGATTCAATCGGGAGAGTGATGCGCGCTTCCACCTCCTCCGGCGACAGACCATCCGCCGTGGTCTGCACGTCCACCTGGGGCGGGGCAAAGGGGGGAAACACGTCCAACGGCATCGCACGGAGTCCCACCAGCCCCCAGAGGCTGATCAGGAGCGCGGCGGCCACGATCAGCCAGCGCCTGGCGATCGAGAAGCGCAGCGTGGCATTGAGGACGCGATCCAACATGTCGGGAGCTGCAGGGCTGACTACGAGCGGTTGCCACGGCGGCTCAAGGCCACTCCACCCAGGGCCATCACGCCGATTCCGGCGGCCCCGAGGGCAACCACCGGAACCGGCAGCATGGAGCGCACCACGGGCGCGCTGGCTGGCTTGGGAGGCGTTGGGCTGACGGCTGGCGTCGGGGCGGGAGAAGCCGACGCGGCCTTCTGGCTCTTCTTGGATTCGGCGTAGAGGGAAAGAGCCCCCTGCACCACCACGTCCTCACCCGCACTGACACCATTGAGGATCACCACCCGATCGCCCTGGATGGCGCCTGTCTGCACAAACACCGGGTCGTAGGTGGTGGCCGTTTTCACGAACACCAGTGCTTTACGGTCCGCCTCCACCACGGCCGCCGATGGCACGGTGAGGCCATCCGGTCCCTGCAGGGGCTTCTCGGTGAGCACACCCAGCAGGGCATCGGTGTCGGCATTGGCCTTCACCTGGCGCACATCCCCGAGCTGCTGAAACTCATCGCCATGGCCGACGTGGGCCTGGCCAGAACCCGGCCAAGCCAGCTGGGCCGCCGAGGCCAGGGCAAGGCAGGCGCTGAACCGGAGAACCCGAACCATGGACGGCGAAGAGAGGAAGGTGCGGGAAGAATGCCGCGGTGGGGATGAAAAACAGGTGAAATCTGCTGTGGCCCCTAGCATCTTCAGGTTTCCATGCCGCTCTGATGCCCCTGCGGATCCTGCTGGTGGAGGATGGGCAGGACCTGGCTGGGGCCGTGCAGACCGTGCTCCAGCGCCAGGGGCATGTGGTGGACCATTGCGGCGACGGGCTGGAAGGCTGGACGCTGCTGGGCAGTGCGCTGGCCCGCTATGAACTGGCGATTGTGGACTGGATGCTGCCGGGCCTGAGTGGCCTGGAACTCTGCCGCAGGGCCCGCGCGGCAGGGCACGATCTGCCCATGCTGCTGCTCACCGCCCGAGGCGAGACGGCCGACCGGGTGGAGGGGCTCGATGCCGGCGCCGACGACTATCTGATCAAGCCCTTTGCGATGGAGGAGCTCCTGGCCCGGGTGCGGGCCCTCCAGCGCCGCCAGCCCAGCTATCGCGATCCCGTTCTGGAGGTGGGTCCCTACCGGTTCGATCCCCAGCGTGGCCTGCTGGAAATCCGCAGGTCTGCCGACGTGGTGGCGATCCCGCTGGCGGGAAAGGAGCGCCAGTTGATGGCCTACTTCCTTGCCCATCCCCAGCGGATCATTCCGGGCTCAGAACTGCGCAACCAACTCTGGGATCTGCAGCAGGATCCGGTCAGCAACGTGGTGGCGGCCCAGGTGCGGTTGCTGCGGCGGAAACTGGCGGCCCACGGCGTGCCCTCCCCGATCGAAACGGTGCCCAGCCGCGGCTATTGCTTCCATCCCCAGCGCCTTGGCGCGCCATGAGCCCCAGGGAGCCGGCTCCAGCGCTGCTCTGGCGCAGCCGGCTGCGACTGGCGGGCCTTTCGCTTCTGGTGATGGGCGGGATTCTCTACGGGGCGGGATTCACCATGGCGCGACTGCTGCTCCAGGAACAGGAAGCTGCCCTGCGCCGGGAGCTGCAAACGATTGCCGGCACCCTGCATGACAGCCTCAAATCCAGCCTGCCGCCATTGGCGCTGCCATCGGCAGACCTGGCCGCCGTGCTTCCTGGGCTGTGCCTGGTGGATCAGGTCTGTCCAGCCGCCGATGCCCTGATCGAGCGCCATGCCATGAGCGCCACGGATCCCTCCCGCTTCCAGCTGCGCCTCTTCAATGCCCGCGGCCAACTGCTGGCCGCCACTCCAGGCGCTCTCCGATCAGGGGGACCAACCCCCGTGTGGCTGGAGCAGCGCTTGCCTGGCGGAGAGCGGCTGCTCAGCTATGCGATCCATCTGCACCGTGCCCATGGCACCGGTCAACAGGACTGGGGCACGCTGCAGATCAGCCGCAGCCTTGCCCCCCTGGATGCCGAGGCCAAGCGGCTGTGGTGGCTGGGCCATGGCGTCTACGTGTTGGCGATGGCGGGAATGGCTCTGGCCAGCTGGTGGCTGGCGGGCCGGGCGATGGCGCCTCTGCTGGAGGCCTACCGGCGCCAGGAGCAATTCAGTGCGGATGTGGCCCATGAACTGCGCACCCCCCTGGCCAGCCTGCTGGCCCTGCTGGAAGCCGAACGGGATGCCTTGAACCTCCCGCCTGGCCCTCCGTCTGCAGAAAACCCGATGGCCGCGACTCTGGAGCGCATGCTGAACCAGGGCCGACGGCTGCAGAGACTGATCGCCGATCTCCTCCTGTTGGCCACCCTGGAAGGTCCCGCCAGCACCAGCCAGCTGCAGGTGGTGCCTCTGGCCGAGATCAGTGCGGATGTGGTTGAGGATTTCAGCGAGGCTGCCGCTGCACTGAGGGTGACCCTGGCAGCGGCGATCGAAGACCACGACACCCTGGTTCGGGGGGTGGAATCGGAGCTGAGCCGCCTGCTGATCAACCTGCTCAGCAATGCCCTTCAACACAGTCCGCCCGGCAGCACGGTCTGGGTTGCTCTGGAGCGGCGCGGTCGCGAGATCGCGTTGTCTGTGCAGGATCAAGGACCAGGAATCCCAGCTGAGGCCCAGGAACGGATCTTTGAACGGTTCCATCGTCTGGATTCAGCCCGCAGCCATGCGCAGGGAGGCACAGGATTGGGATTGGCCATCGCCCAGGCCATCGCTCGACGCCATGGCGGGGTGATCCGTGTGGAATCCACACCGGGAGAGGGGGCGAGATTTGTGCTGCGGCTGTCTGCTGTGAGGCGTTCAGCTCCCTGAGGCACCGGCCGCCACCAACCCGAGGGGGACAGGGGTGGGCACGCGCCCCCCGCAGGCTTCCCAGCTGCTGAGCAGGGCAAACAGCTCAGATTGGAGCTGTTGCATCGTTGTGATCTTCTCGCCCATCTCACCCGCCTTGATGCGGATGCGGGCCTGCAGGTCCGTACAGGTGCAGAGGCCTGACCGCCGGGCCTCCAGAATCTGGCGCACATCCGGCAGGGAAAGCTCCATGGCCCGCAGAGAGCGGATCAGGGAGAGTTCCGCGAATACCCCTTCCTCAAACAAGCGGTAGCCCCCGGCGCTGCGAGTGCTCGGATGGATCAATCCCTCATCGCAGTAAAAGCGGATGGTTTTGACGGTGAGACCGGAGCGGCGGGCCACAGCACCGATCTTCAGGGGCTGGGCCAATCCCACTTGACTCTCCAGTCGGAGGAGAGTGCATCCTAGTCGTGTGTCTGTGTTCTGAGTCAGTTTGATGCGACTCGCCCCTCTCTCCCTCGCCCTGTTCGGCCTGTTGGCAGCAATGGTGCCCAGCCTGGCCCAGATGGATCCCCACCACGGCCACCATCAGCATCACCAGATGGGCACCCCAGCCCCCGCGGGAACAGCACCGCCCGTGGATCACAGCGCCCACAACCACGCGGTGGGTCCGGCCGGGCGCACCTACGACCTGCGCTGGCTCGACGGGATGGTGCAGCACCACATGGGGGCCCTGCGCATGAGCGAATTCGTGTTCGACATCGGCCAGCCCGGGGTGGGGGCACTGGCCAAGGGGATCTGGCGCGATCAGGCCCAGGAGATCAAGGCCATGGGGAAATGGCGCAAAGCCTGGTATCCCGATGCGCCCGTGTATCCCGTGGCCCTCAAGAGCGGTGGCGATCCCAATGCGATGGCGGATCTGGAACGCATGAGCGCCGCCCAGATTGCGGCGATGCAGATGGTGGGCGCCACACCCACCCAGGACACCCGCGTGCGCTGGTTTCTCGAGGGCATGATCGCCCATCATGGCGGGGCCCTGATGATGGCCCACGATGCCCTCAAGAAGAGCACCAACCTCACCATCCGACGTCTGGCGCGCGACATCATCGTGGCCCAACGGCGCGAGATCATTGAGCTGCGCCGCATGCTGCAACACGACGGTCTCAACAAACCGGAGTACGACCAGTTCGATGCCCTCTTCTCCCTCTGAACCCTGATGGCCCTCCCACCTCTGCCCACCTCCATCACCCCCTTCCCCGCTGCCCGCGTGGGCCTGGCTGCGACGCTGCTGCTCTTCCTCGTGCAGCAGCCCTTCCCCAGCCTGGCCCATGCCAAGGGCATGTACAAAACCCAGGCCGAGGCGGAGAAGCGTGCCAAGGAGCTGGGCTGCAAGGGCACCCACCTCAACAATGGACTGTGGATGCCCTGCAGCGGGGAGGCCATGTTGCACAAGGAACTGCGCCAGGAGTGAGGCCCATGCCCCGACCCCTCAGCACCCGCTTCCGCCGGGCCCATCGCCTGGTGGTGCCCCTGGCCGCCGCGCCGCTGGTGCTCACGGCCGCCAGTGGCTCGCTCTACAGCGTGCTGCTGGAGCACGGCATCGATGCCTTCTGGCTGCTCAAGATCCACACCGGACGGTTCGGTCCGCTCAATCTGCAGCCCTACTACTCCCTCGTGCTCGGCGTGCTCACCCTGGTGGTGATCGCCTCGGGATTGGGGGTGCTGCTCTCGGGGAGCCGGACGCGGGCCTGAGCTCCCCTCAGCCGCCGGCGAGCATCACCGCCCCCATGGCGGCCATGATCAGGTTTTCCGCAAAGCTCACCACCCCGAGGGGTGTTTTGGAGTTGCCGCCCACGCAGGCGCAGTTGAGGGCCAGGTGATCGATGAACACCGCCTTGCCTACCGACACCATCCCCATCCCACCCAGCAGAACGGCCACCGCACCCACCACCATGGCCGCCGCGGTGGCCTGGGGCTGGAGCAGCACGCCGAGCCCCACGAGGAGTTCCACGCCGGGGTAGAGGCGCCCCCAGGGCCTCCAGCGCTGGGTGAGGAGGTCGTACTTGCGGAAGCTGGCGGCAAAGGCCTCCACATCCATCAGCTTGAGCATGGCCAGCAGGCAGATGGCGATCCCCATGAAGCCGCCAACCCCCGCATCCAGCACCAGAGCCATCAGGCCGGCCGTGAGAAACACCACCACCACCGGGGTGTAGGAGATGTCGGCCCCCTCCGGTCTCACCCCGAGCCGGGCAGCCAGATCGGTGTAGCCACCGATGCGCTCCTCCCCCGCGAACACCTGGGGGGTGGTGGTCACCCCCTGCGCCGCCTTGAAGGCCTCCACCTCCTCGGGGCTGGTGAGGCGATGGTCTTCAAAGGGGATGTGCCGCTCCTGCAGGAGCTTCACCGCCCGCAGGCCCCAGGGGCAGGCGTGGTCGGGCAGATCCATCCGATACAGACGAACGGCCTGGAGGGCGGGGGGAGCCATGGTGGGCGGCATCGATAGGGAAATCCTCCATCGCGGTGCACCGGGCGGCTTCAGAGCAGCTGTTGCAACTGCTGCAGCTGGGCCACGCTCAATACGGCTGTCCGCGGTGGCAACACGGTGGGGAAGGCCTTGAGCATGGCCGCAACGGTGCGTTGGCGGGCCGTGAGGGCAGCGGCATCTGCCGGTATGCGGGTGATGGCTCCCTCCAGAAGCCGTTGGGCCTCCAGCAGAAACCCTCGCGCATCCTGGTATTCGATCACTTCCACCACCTGATCACCGGCGATCGCGGCGGCATATTCCTCTGCTGCTTCCTTGCCCAGCTCACGAACCACCGAAAACAGCGACGGTCCAGACAGGGACAGGCCTCCGTTCATGCGCTTGGCCGCCTCCGCAATGGCTTGCTGGGCTCTCGCCAGTTTCAGCGACGCCTCAGGGGTGCCGGGGTTGAGGCGCACCTGCTGCTCCAGGGCCTCAAGGGTGGGCAGGAAGGGGGAGACGCCCTTGCGTTGCAGGGCTGGAGCCAGGGCGCCATAGAGCTCGTTCACCGGATGACCCACATGGGGTTCAGCAGCTTTGGCGTTCTGCAACTGCAACAGCTCCTTGGCCACCAGCAAGTGGCCCTGCATCTGGGCCAGCACCAGCTGGGCATCGCGATCGCCACCGTCCCCGCCCTGGGCCATCGACGGGCTGACGGGATGCTGGTGTTGCGCAAGCGATGGGGGCACACAGATCGCCGAAGCGAGGACACCTCCACAGGCGCCGATGCTCAGAAGGATGACCAGGGCACGGCGTGGTGTGGACATGGGACAACGAAGAGTAGACACCATCCTTTCGCCGCGGGCATGCCTACGCTTGTCCAAATGCATCAAGGGGAGGTGACCAATGGCACCACCTCGAAGAAGCCCATGCAGCCCCGCTCCGCGATCTGATCCTGGTGGGGATGGAACATATACCGACCCGGGAAAGGAGCGCGGAACTCCAGGATGTGCCGTTCCGCCACCCCCAACGTCACCACATCGGTGAAGTCGTCTTGTGGAACGACCTGAAATTCATTGGCGTGCAGATGAAACGTCAGCGGAGGTTCCAGCTCCGTCATGTTCAGCAGATAGAGCCGCACCAGGGCGTTCTGCTGAATCCGGATTGGTGCATGCATGTAGGCGTCCGGAACGCCATTGAAGGCATAGAGCTCATTGCGACCGTCGGTGTTGAGGTCGTAGCCACCCATCACCAGCACCAACTCATCAGCCGGGGGCCGGGGGGTGGGCGGGTCGACGATCAGCAGACCGAACAACCCCTTGCCCACATGGCGGCTCACCGGTTCCACATGGCAGTGGTAGGGGTACAGACCAGCGCGGGGAAGATCGAATTCATAGAGAGCCGTTCGCCCCCGCAGCACCGGCTCGAGGCCATCCATCCCGGCAGGATGGACGCCATGGAAATGGAGGCTGTGGGAGGTGCTGTCGCCATTGCGGAACATCACCCGCAGGCGCTCCCCCTCCCGGGCGCGGAAAGTGGGGCCTGGAAGGCGGCCATTGAGGGTCCAGGCCTTGAACAGCACCTCCCCGCCAAGGGGAAGGGTGATGCTGCGCGCCTCCACCTCAAAGAGCCGCACAGGGCGTCCGTTCTCCTCGATGATTCGCCCCCGCTCGAAGCTGCGCAGCGTCTTCTGGGGATCGAAGGGAAGCGCCGGAGTTGGCGTTGGTGGTCGCTCCCCCATCGGCTGGGCCCGGCGGCTCCAGTCGCTCCCCAGGAGGCCGCCCCCGGCCAGCAAAAGGCCAGCAGCCTGAAGGCACTGGCGGCGGCTGACGTGCTTCTCCGCGGGCGGCACAGCAGACGCCTCAGCCTTCTCCGCCCTCGCCGCCCTCTGCCTTGCCCGGCGCGGGGGTGCTGGGGCTGGTGGGCTGGGCCTGGGGCTTGAGATCCTTGGCGCCCCCCTTCTCCCCGCCTTCCGGGGTCTGGCTGCAGGCCACCGTGCCGCCGGCCAGGGCCAGGGTGCTGAGGAACAGGGCGATGCTCTGGCGTTTCATG
>JAYKJF010000019.1:0-12742 GCA_035285785.1 Cyanobacteriota bacterium | reverse complement strand
AGGCCGCGCCGCAGGCCGAACGCCCGGGAGGTGAGGTTGGCGCCGACGGTGCCCACCCCAGCCAGCAGGGCCAACCAGGGCGACTCCACCAGGAACGCCAGCAGCAGCACCGCCCCGCTGAGTGGATTGTTGATGAAGATCACCTGGCCCAGGCTGCGCAGGCCGGTGAGCCAGGGCACCAGGAGGCGGTGCCCCTTTCGGTGGGGATCGTTCCACCGGGGCAGGGTGCCACTGCTGGGCAGCAACCGTTGCAGCCTGGACGGCCTGGGGGCGGGCGGTTGGAGCAGGCCCTGGAGCAGGCTGTAGGTGGAGAGGGGCTCAGCCTGCATGGCGGCTCGCTGGCGGGGAGAGCCGCTCCGCCAGTTGCTCCAGCCCCCCCTGGAAGATCCCCAGCGACACCTCGGCCAGGGTGTTGAGGGTGTCGAGATGGGGATTGATCTCGCAGATCTCCCAGCAGCACACCCGGGGATCCGCCAGGAGGCGGCGCAGGATGGCTTCCGCCTCATCGGCCCAGAGCCCCCCCGGCACCGGGGTGCCCGTGCCTTTGCAGATGGTGGAATCCAGGGCATCCACATCGAAGCTCACGTAGATCCGGTCCACGTCGGCGAGGTGCTCCAGGCAGTGACGTGCCGCCGCATCGGGGCCGTCCCGGCGCACCTGTTCCGTGCGGATCACCGGGATGGCGTGGGTGGCCAGGGTCGCGTCCTCCGCCGGCTCCGTGTCGCGCACGGCGATGTAGATCAGGTCGGTGAGCGCGAGGGCCGGCTGCCCGGCTCCTCCCAGGGCCTGGAGCTGCTTCCAGAGCTGTTGGGTGAGGGCATCGGGCGCGTTGATGGCTTCCGCCAGATTGTCGTGGGCCGTGGCGATCGCCAGGGGCATCCCGTGCATGTTCCCCGAGGGGGTGGTGAAGGGGGAGTGGATGTCCGCATGGGCGTCGATCCAGATCACCCCCAGCCGGTCGTCGGGGTGGGCGCGACGGATGCCGGCGATGGTGGCGGCAGCGGTGGAGTGATCCCCCGCCAGCACGATCGGAAAGCGGCCCTGTTCCAGGGTGCCCGCCACCAGATCGGCGGCATCGGCCATCACCTGGGCGATCCTCGCGATGTGGCGCGCATGGGGGGTCGTGGTCCCGTCGCGGATATCGGCGGCGCGGGCGCTGGGGCGCTGCTGGGCCGCGATCTCCTGGATCAGCTGCTCGCTCAGGCGTCGCAGGTTGTGCTGCCGCTGCACGGCGTTTTTGAGCAGATCGATTCCTGCGCCGGCACCGGGCTTCCCCGCCCCCAGATCGCAATCCACCTCCACCAGCCCCACGGCGCTGAGCTGGGCGGTGCTGGTGAGCTGCACCAGGGTTTTCTTCAGCCGTTTCAGGTCGGCCAGCGACAGATCCAGGCCGCTCTCCTCCCCGATCAGGGCCAGAAATTCCTCGCTGCTGATCTGGCCATTGCCATCCCGATCCAGCCGTTGCAGAAGCTCCTCCCCACTGATGGGGCTGGTTTCGGGGGAGGCCTGCACCAGGCTGAGCAGCACGGAGAGCTCCTCCCGGCTCAAAGACCCATTGCCGTCGGTGTCGATCAGCCGGAACAGGTCGCGCAGGATCTGCCGGGTTTCCAGACCCGGTTGGTGCTGGGCCCAGCGCAGAAACGCCTGGCGGCTCAACGCCCCCTGGGCCTGAACCGATGCGCGCAGGCTGCTGATCTCCTCGGGAGCCAGGATGCCCCCGAGGGCCATCAGCACCTGCTCCACTTCCGCAGGGGTGATCACCCCGTCTCCGTCGAGATCAAACAGGGAGAACAGGTGGCCGAGCTCCTGGGTGGCCGTTGGATCCAGGGCGCTGGAAGCCGATTGCGCTGTAAAGGTCATGGAGGGGGTGGCACACCCGAAACCTGCTTGCCGCAGGGCAAGGGGGGTGCATTTGTCGTGACTCTTCACCAAACGCTGCGGTCAGCGGGCCACCCCCTTGAGCAGGGCCAGGGTGTGCCTGGCCTCCGGCGAGAGCTCCGCCTCCTTGCCCTGGCTCCCCACCTGCTCATGGGGACAGGGCAGGCCGTCGCCAGCGAACGGCGCCCGGGCGGCCTTCGCCCCCGGATCCCGCCGGAAGATCGGGCGGCCCTCCTTGATCGTCTCCACCACGGCGATGTCCTTGATGGTGGCGGGATCCACTTTGAGGGGATTGCGCTCCAGGATCACCAGATCGGCCAGCTTGCCCACCTCCAGGGTGCCCTTGCTCTTCTCCTCCTTGATCTGCCAGGCGGCGTGGGCCGTCACCGCCTTGAGGCCCAGGTAGGGCGTCACCCGCTGGTCGGGGCCGATCACCAGGCCGGAGGGGGTGCGGCGGTTCACCCCCGCATCGATCAGGGGCAGGATCCAGGGTTGGGGGCTCACCGGCGCATCGTGGCTGAAGGTGAAGGGGATGCCGTTGCGCTGCATGCTCATGGCCGCCATGGCGTTGTTCGCCCGCTCCGGCCCCCAGAGCTTCACCACGGTTTCTCCGCCGGGGATCAGGCCGCTGGTGAGGAAGCTCGGCACCCCGCCCACGGCCCTGAGCCGCTGGATCTGGTCGGGCCGCAGGTAGCTGGCGTGGATGAACACGGGCCGGTGGTCGGCCATGCCGTGCTTGGCGATGGCCTTCTCGATGGCCCGCAGGGCCTGCTCGGCCGCCGCGTCGCCATTCATGTGCATGTTGATCTGCACGTTGCTGGTCCACCAGCGATCAAAGGTGCTCTCCAGCACCCCATCGGGGATCTGCTGGTAAGACCGGTAGCCCGGCTCGGTGCCGGGGGGATTCACCGCATAGGGCTGGCTCATCCAGGCGGTGGGGATGGAGCCATCCAGCCAGAACTTGATGCCCCCCAGCCGCACCCGATTCACGTAGCGCTTGTCGAGGTCGGGGCGCATCTGCAGGAGCAGGCCCTGGGTGTCGGCGGGGCGGGCGGTGGCATCGCTCACCAGTTGCTCCTGCCGCTGGAAGGCGCTGTCGGCAGCGGGATTCATCCGGCCGTAGTCCTTCACCACCCGCTCCGCGGCGGTGGCCATGGCATCCACATGGGAGTCCTTGGCGCAGATGTAGAGATCCACGCTGAGCAACCGCTTGTCGATGGCATTGCGCACCAGGGCGATGTCGTCGCTGCCCAGGCCCACGCCACACTCCTGGGCCGTGGTCTGCCCATAGCTGGCCCAGAGGGTGCTGGCCTTGGTGGCCACCGCATCGGCCGTGGCGCCGCTGAAGGCGGGGCGCTGCTCCCGCACCAGGTTGAGCGCCGTTTCCTCCGCTTTCCCCGCCAGGCTGCGGCCATCGGCGCCACGGGCAAATTTGCCCCCCGCCGGATCGGGTGTGGCCGCACTCACCCCGGCGGCGCGGAAGGCTGCCGAATTCATGGCGCCGGCGTGGCCCGAGCTGTCCACCACCATCACGGGCCGATCCTTCGACACGTCATCCAGCTCGGCGACGCTGGGGTAGCGGGGCAGCGCGTTGCCGCTGAACCCGAAGCCCACGATCCAGTCGTTCGCTCCCACCTTCGCCGCCTGGGTTTTCATGCGCGCCACGATCTCCGCAGTGGTGGTGGCCCCGAAGAGGTCGGCATCCACCAGGTTCTTGCCGAAGTAGATGAAGTGGCCGTGGGTGTCGATGAAGCCGGGCAGCAGGGTGCGCCCGGCCAGATCCACCGTTTTCGCTCCCCCACCGGCCACCTTTTTGGCGCCCGCCAGATCCCCCACGTAGACGATGCGGCCCCCCTTCTCCACCAGGGCCTCGGCGTAGGCGGGCTGGGGGCCGGCCATGGTGAGGATGTCGCCGCCGCTGTAGAGGGTGGCGCCGGGGGCGGGCGCGGCGACGGCATGGCTGATCGGCGTGGTGGCGAGCACCAGGGCCAGGGCGATGCGGGAGGGGATGGCGGAAGAGGCAGGAGACATGGTGGTGGGGAGGGGCTTTGGCGTACGGCTGACGGTGTGATGCCTTCAGGGTGGAGCCAACGCCGATGGTTGGCACGGATCCACCGGATGATTTCCACCGCGCGAATCAGGCCCCTGGGCGGGGCCTTGAGCGGGCGCTGGCGCTGGCTGAAGCAGTAACGATCTGTTCAGAATTGGCCTGGTCAATCGAGGCCAATCCCGGGATGATTGGCCCAGCGTTCTCACCACCCAGGCCCGTGCGTTTGCCCCTGGTTGCCCTGCCACCATCCTGCGCGTGGAGGGTGCTGGGTGCGCCGCTGCTGATGGGGGCGAGCCTGGTTCCGGCCCTTCCCTCCGCCTCGGCTTCCGAAGCCGTCGCTGCCGCCCTGGCGAGCCTGGCGCTCCCCGCCTGTCGGGCCGCCCTGGGCCTGCCGGCCGGTGTCTCCGCCCAGGCTCTGCTGAAGGCCGATCCCGCCCTGCCGGAAAGGATGGCGCGCCTCCCGGCCTGCCAGAGCCCGGCCGCGGCGCTGGCCCGCTTGGATCAGCTGGCCCAGGAGCTGGAGGCCTCCCGCCAGCGTGTGGCCCAGCAACAGGCGGAGCTCGCCAAGGAAACGGCCCGCCAGGAGGTGCTGGCCCAGGATCTGGCGCGCCTGCGCCAGGAGCTCACCGCCCAGGCCAGTCCCCCCGCCCGTCCAATGGCACCCGCCCCAGCGCCGGCTTCTGAAGCCGCGCCGCAAAACCCCCACCCGGTTGCCTTCACCCCGGGGAAGGGGGTGACCCTGCAGGCCGGGGGCAACCAGCTGCGGCTCTGGGCGGAAGCCAGGCTGCTGGGCTTCTCCAGCAGCCGCTATGTGTTCAACCCCGGCCAGCCCCTGGTGGTGAGCCCCAAGGATCCCGACCGGGCCTACGACCTTTCCGCCCAGCAGAGCACGGTGCATGCCGCCTTCCAGGGCGCGCCATGGGGCGCCTGGACCCCCGGCGCCTACGCCCTCTTCACCTTGCAGGACAACCTGTTGGCGGAGGGCTACAGCTTCACGCCGGTGGTGTTCTACGGCCAGGTGAGCGATGGGCGCTGGCGGGTGGCGGCGGGTCAGAACTTTGATGTGTTCGCCCCTCGCGATCCCGACACCCTCCCCTCCGGCAAGCTGGCCGCCACGGGCAATCCGGGGGCCTATCGGCCCCAGTTCCGCCTGGAGCGGGCCTTTGAGGGGGGCAAGGGGTTTGGGGGCGTGGTGCAGGTGGCTGCTTCGGCTCCGATCACCACGGCCCTGCCGGATGAGGTGGATCCGGCCAATCTGCAGGTGGCGGAGGTGGTGGAAGACAACGGCTGGCCGAACGTGGAAGCCCGCCTGGCCCTCGGGTTCGGGGAGATGGCGGAGCGGGCGGGGGGGCGCCAACTGCGGCCCTTCGAGCTGGGGGTCTCCGGCGTGGTGGGCCAGCTGCGGGTGCTCGACAACATCCGCCCCACCGACCCGCTGACCCTGGCATTCGACCGCACGAGCGTGTCGGTGTGGGGCGCTGCCCTCGATGGTCAGATCGCCCTGGGCCGCCGCTTTGGCCTCAGCGGCGAGCTTTACACCGGCCAGGGGCTCGGCGAATACATGGCCGGCATTTTTCAGACCTACAACCGCGCCAGCAATCGGGCCGTGCCCACCTCAGGAGGTTGGGGCCAGATCTATCTCTATCCCGCCGAACAGCTGCGGTTCAACCTGGGCTATGGCCTCGACAACGCCAGCGGGGCAGGAGTGTTTGGCCTGGAAAAAAATGGCGCCATCTTCGCCAATGTGCTGTGGGATGTGAATCCCTGGCTCCAGTTGGGGTTGGAGGGCAACTACAAATTCACTCTTTACGACAGCTTCGGCGAGAAGGACGCCTGGGTGGTGATCAGCCAGGTGTTGTTCCGCCTCTGAAGCCCTACTGCTGAACGGGCAGGGGAATGGGGCCCAGGGAGCAGGTGCCGGTGCGCAGGGAGCAGCGTCCGGAGCCGTCCGGATCCCCCGCCGCCTGATGGGCTTCAAAGTGCTCCAATCCCTCCCGCACCCACTGCTCGCAGATCGCGTCCACCGACATGCCGCTGGCGGCGGCAGCCTGGCCCACCCGGTGGTGCAGATCACCCACCAGCCAGGTGGGCGCGGCGGCGCCGGAGGAACCCGGCAAGGAGCTGGTGGGAGCGACGGTCATGGCGGCGGGCGGCGCTGACGGCCGCAGGAAACACCCGGGTCCATTCTTGCCCCCCGACCGATGCGTTTGCTCCTCTGCCGCTTAGCTCCAGTGCAGCGCCATCGGCACCGCCCCCTCCAGGCTCTGCTTCACCGGGCAGCCCTCACCGGCCTTTCGCAGCAGCGCCCGGGCCTCTTCCTCGAGCCCCGCGGGGAGCGTGATCCACACCTCCAGCAGGGCGATCTTGCGTACGCCGCTGCCGGTCATGGTTTTCTCCACCCGGGCGGTGGTGCCCTCCAGGCTCCAGCCGTGGCGCCGGGCCACGATGCCCATCACGGTGAGGATGCAGGTGGCCAGCGCCGTGGCCACCAGATCGGTGGGGGAGAAGCGCTCCCCCTTGCCCTGGTTGTCTGTGGGGGCATCCGTCTCCAGCAGGCTGGCGGAGGGCTCATGGTGGGCGGTGCAGCGCAGCTCGCCGCCGTAGAGGCACTGGATGGTGGTCATGGCCGGCCGGGATCGGGGCAGGCCTTCACTCAAGCAGCCCCAGAGCCTCCAGCCGCTCCCGCTGCTGCCGGGCACTGACAAACCCGTGGGCGGCCATGGCCCCGCTCACCGCCACCGGCGGCACCCCGATGCCGGGGAACACCCCCGCGCCGCAGAGCACCAGCCCCTCCACCGGGGTCTGCCCCCCCGGGAAGGGGCCCCGATCCGCGGGCCAGGCGGGCCCATAGCTGCCCTGGTGCACCCGCAGGTACTGGCGGTGGGTGAGGGGGGTGCCGTAGCGCTCGATCACCAGCCGATCCCGCCAGTCGGGGATCAGGGGATCGAGCATCTGGGCAAACACGGCGCACCGCTCAGCCTTCAGGGCCCGGTAGGCCGGCGTGCCCCGCTCCAGGTGCTGCCAGAGCTCCCAGGGTTCGTTGGCGGGGGTGTAGCCATGCAGCACGTGATGGCCTGCGGGGGCCAGGGATGGATCCAGCAGGGAGGGCATGGAGAGCACGGCCATGTTGCGTTCCGCCCCGATGCCCCGCTGCCAATCCCCCACCCACACGTGATGGATCGGCAGGTGGGCCAGGTTGTGGCCCTTCAGCCCCAGATGGGCATGCAGAAAGCTGGCGCAGGCGGGGGTGGCTGCCTGCTTCTGGCGCCAGCGGGCCGGCACGGCGTCCTCGGCCAGGAGGGCGAGGGTGTCCCAGGGGCTGGCGTTGCTGATCACCCCCCGGCGGGCGTGCATCACGTCGCCATTGGCGAGGCGCACACCCACCGCCCGCCGATCGCGCACCAGGATCTCCGCCACCGGCGCCCCCGTGTGCAGCACACCCCCATGGCGCTCCAGACCCCGCACCAGCGCTTGCACCACGGCCGGGCTGCCGCCGATGGGGTAGTCGAGGTGGGCGTTGGGGGTGAACCATTCGCCGAACAGGGTGGCCATGGCCGCCGCGCTGGTGTGGGCCAGGCCCAGCCCGGAGATCAGGAAGCAGAGCAGCTCCACCCAGTGGAGCAGGAAGGGATCCGTGAGCCGCTTCTGAACCAGGGGCCCAAAGGCGCCCCCCAGCTGGGCCAGCCGGCCGGCCTGCCCCACCAATCCCATGCCACGCGTGCCGAGCACGGCAGCCGTGCCCAGCCCCGGACGCAGGGCCAGCAGGGGCAAGGCCTGGGCCGCCTCGCAGAGGGGCTTGAGCCCGTCCATGAAGGCTTGCCATTCCTGGGCAGCGGCAGGCCCCCGCAGCTCCCGCACCACCGCCAGGAAGGGCTCCAGCCCCACACCCACCCGCAGGTGTCCCTCCGGCAGCAGCAGGCCCCAATCGGCATAGGTGGCCACCGGCACCGATTCGCCGATCAGGCGCAGCACCTGGGCCAGGGGGTTGGGGCTGGGCCAGCTGGCCAGCCCGCTCCAGAGTGAGGGGCCCGATTCAAAGTGAAACCCCCGCTGCTCGAAGCCATGGGCCGCCCCCCCGGGCTGGCTGTGGGCTTCCAGCACCACCACCTCCAGGCCGTAGGACGCGGCCACCGCCCCGGCGCACAGGCCCCCCAGGCCGCTGCCCACCACGATCAGGTCGGCGGCGCCGGTGGAGGTGGAGGACGGCTGGGGAGGCATGGGGGTGTGGACCTAACCTTCCGCCGACAGCCCGCAGCGGCCCTCCCGCTCGGCGCAGAGCTGCCCCAGGCTGGGCCGGCCGGTGATCACCAGCCGCAGCCGGGCCCAGAGGCCATAGGCCGCTTCCGCCAGGGCGCCCACGAGGGGCCAGCGGGTGGGGGCATAGAGCCACCCCAGCCCCACCAGCTCGTAGGCCCGGCGGAACACGGCCAGATCCTGCAGCACGGTGCCGTTGGCCTCCACGCCATGGATCCGGCCCATCGCCTGCCGATAGGTGATGCCCTGATGGTTTCTCGGGTCGTAGTTCGGCTGATCGATGTCCACAAACGCCAGAGTGGGGTGATCGCCATGGAGCCGGCGATCGCGACGCTCCAGAACGGTCACCTCCCGTCTGCAGAGCGGGCAGCCGCCGTCGAAAAGAAGGGTGAGCTCGGCCATGGCCGCACCTTAGGAAGTTCCTGCCACAAGCGCCGGGCCTACTTCCCCAGCAGCAGGGTTCCAGGGATTTCGTAGCGCTCGTTGCCCACCCGCAGCAGACGGAGCTGGTCTTCCTTGGCCACCTGCACGGTCAGGTCTCCGCAGCCGTCCCGACCCGTCTGGCACCCCGTGAAGCTGCCATCCCGGAACACCAGTTGCCGCTCCATGCCATTGGGGTGAACCACCTGAAGGGAGGCGTGGTCTTGCCCCGTTCGCTCCAGCGCCACCCCGCAGGTTCCCATGGGCTGGCCGCGGAGGAGGGCGCAGGGGATCTGGCCTCCCGGCTCGAGGCTGAAGGCCCTTCCTTCGAAGGAGGAGGGCAGCAGGGAGAGCCCGCCGAGAAGCAGGCCCAGGACACCGGTGATCAATCCACCCCGATCCAGCCCAGTGAGCATGGGCCACTGCAGATCAGACAGGATGCGGGGCCATTTTCGATCGGCCGGAAGCCGATCCCGAACGGTTGTCATGGCCAGAGGCGCGTTCGCAAGGGTAATACTTTTTTCGATAGCCACAGTGTGCAGAGCTTGTCAATGTTGGGGGAGAAAGACTGCACGTGTGAGCCATCCCCCGCGGATGCCAACGTCCCCCGAGAACCCATGCTGCAACAGGATCTCAGACGATTCACCATCCCCACCACCGGCGAGGGCTTCACCGATCTCACCCCCGCCCTGCATCGGGAGATCGGCGCCAGTGGCATCGCCACCGGCCAGGCCCTGATCAGTTGCCTGCACACGAGCTGCTCCCTCACCGTGAACGAGAATGCCGATCCCCGGGTGTTGCAAGATCTGGCGGCCTATCTCCAGGCCCTGGTGCCCCAGGAGGGGGTGCGGCCCATCAGCGGCCAAGGGGCCCTGCGTGCCTACGGGCACGACGATGAAGGCGCGGACGACATGCCGGCCCACATCCGCACCGCCCTCACCTGCACCAGCCTGTCCCTGAGCGTTCAGCACAGCCGCCTTGTGCTCGGCACCTGGCAGGCCGTCTACCTCTGGGAGCACCGGGCCCGCCCCCATCGTCGCCAGCTGTGCCTGCATCTGATCGGGGAGGCCTGAGCCTGGTGGAGTCGTTTCCCTGGCACCGCCTCCGGAGGCGCACGCTGGCCCTGGCCCTGGCCGGGGGATCAGCCCTGGTGGCCGCCACCTGGCTGGTGGCCCAACTGAGCTGGCAGGTGCGGCTGCGCACCCTGGAGGCGGAGCTCTCCCTGCTGCGCCGCACGCGCCAGATCGATGTTCCCCGCCTCCTGAACGATCTCGAACGCCTGGCCGGTCCCGTGCAGGATCGCCTCGCGTTCCAGACCCTCCAGCAGCGCCACAGCGCCCTGGAGCGGGAGCACCGGAGCACCCTGCAGGCTCTGGAGGCCCTGCGCCGCAGTCGCCGCCTGGAGGAGCGCTTCACCCTCTCGGCCGGATCCCCGCGGGAGCTGCTCGAGGGCAAGGTGCCCCTGCGGCTCGAGGGGGTGGAAGCGAATGGGGCCCGGGTGGCACTGGCGGGTGCCCCGGCCAGCCTCTGGAGGCCCGGAGATTTTCGTGATCTGAATTTCGGCGGTGGCCGCTATCGCCTCACCTTGGAGGCCATTCCCGGGGGGGGAGGGCAGGCGGCGTTCCGGCTCGATGCCCTGCTGGATTCCCCCGCCGCTCCCTGAGCCCCCATGGCTGGCTACCGTCCGCCGATCCCTACCGTGCTCGCCATGGCCGCCGTTCCCCTCACCCCCGCGGAGATCGCCACCCTTCCCACCACCCTGCCCGCCTGGGGACTGGTGGAGGGAAAGCTGCAGCGGCAGTTCACGTTCAAAAATTTCTCTGAGGCCTTCGGTTTCATGGCCCGGGTGGCCCTGGCGGCGGAAACCCTCGGCCATCATCCGGAATGGAGCAACGTGTGGAACCGGGTGACGATCGCCCTCACCACCCACGACATCGGTGGTCTGTCCAGCCTCGACGTGGAGCTGGCCCGGCACATCGACACGCTGGCGGCCTGAAACCGGCGGATCACCGCCCCTGGGGCGCCGTCAGGGAGCGATAGATCTGGCGGGCCAGGTTGGTGGGGCCCAGGGGAAGCAGTTCATTGGCCAGGCCCCGCATCACGGTGAGGGGCCTGTTCTGCCGGATGAAGTGCAGGGTGTTGCCGGTGGCCTTGGCGTAGCGCGGCCGGGCCCGCCGCCGTTGCACCCCGAAGATCCGCTCCACCTCCTCCCCGAAACGCGCCTTCTCGGCCCGGATGGTGGCGGCGTAGGCGTCGAAGTCGTGGCGCCGTTGGCCGTGGTGGGCGAGGCACTGCCGGATGGTGGAGAGCACGGCGTCGGTGTGCAGATCCTGGACGGCGAATTTGTAAGCCGCCGGAATGGGCACATCCTCCGGACAGGTGGCCGACCCCCGCAACCCCACCAGCACGCAACAGCCATTCACGGCGGCCTCCCGGGGCTGCCTGTCCCTGCCGGGATGGCTGCCGAAATCCACATACACCTTCCCCTGGCGCAGGGTTCGGGCGTGCTGTTTGCGGATCATTCCCTTCAGGGGGAGCCATTGAAGCGCGGGGTCCGCGTCGATCAGGGGTCGCAGGAGATCCTCCGATCCCTTCACGGGTGTGTAGAGCACGGTGTC
The DNA here is from genome assembly GCA_035285785.1 of Cyanobacteriota bacterium. Classification (GTDB taxonomy): domain Bacteria; phylum Cyanobacteriota; class Cyanobacteriia; order PCC-6307; family Cyanobiaceae; genus Cyanobium. The sequence continues at coordinate 1,522 of JAYKJF010000019.1, read as the reverse complement.
GGTTTTGGGGGGATGGCGATCCCGCAGATACTCGTGATGGAGGTAGTCGCTGAGGGCGTGGATCTCCTTCACCCCCTTCTCCTCCAGAAACCGCCGGGCGTAGGCGCTCTGCACAAAGTGGCTCACCGCCTCAGCGGCTGGGCTCCGGAAATCAAAGCGATCGCTGCCGGCTTCGTGATTGTCGACGCTCAGCCACCACACGGCCTTCTGGATCCGGGAGTAGCGGTTGAGCTGCCCGGGGTTGACTTCCGTGGCGATCAACACGTTGCGGCTGTGGTCGTCGACGGCGTCGGCGAAGGCCACGTCGTACGTGCGGTACTGCAGCAGCAGGGGATTGCTCACCGCCGGCAGGGGAACGATCCGGGCGTCGTGGCCGAAGCTGCGCAATTGATCCACCAGCTGGTGCACGGCCTCGATGCCCCCGGTGACGATGCCGGATGGGCAGAAGACGTAGATGGTGGAGTTTGGATGGAGGGTGAGCATCAGCGACCCCGCTGCTGAAGCAGGGGTTGCTTCAGGCTCCTGAGGAGCTCGCGATTGAGGTCATTCTCGCAACGGAGCCAGAGGATGGGATGGATGGATCCCCCCAGGCCCTTCTGCGCCACCACCTCACAGACCCGGCGCCGGCTGGCCCGCCACTGCTCCAGCCGCTCCACCTCCCCCAGCAGGGACCCCAGCACCCGATCCTCCCGGTTGCGGCGCTCCCAGAGGCAGGCCACGATCTCCTGGGTGTTGCCGTCGCATTTCGACGGGAAGGGAAACTGCTGGCGCATCTCCAGCGAGCCCTGGAGGGTGTCGGCGGGGGCTCCGGCGGAAGCGGGACCGGTGGCCAGCCAGCCAGCGAAGGCCCACACCAGCCCCGCCAGCACCCACCTCCCCCCCGGGATCAGAGGGGAGAGGGGCGGCAGGGATCGGGTGTGGGCCATGGGGGGGGATCGGCGATCAGACCAGGGCGGGCACCGGGCCCGTGAGCTGGGCAGCGGGTGCCTGCTGGAAGCGCAGGCGCTCATTTTCCACGGCCACGGCGATGGTGGATCCGGCCGGGAAGGTGCCCGCCAGGATCGCCTTGGCGATCGGCGTTTCCAGCTCCCGCTGGATGGCACGCTTGAGCGGCCGGGCGCCGTACACCGGGTCGTAGCCCACACCGGCCAGCCAATCGAGGGCGTCGCCATCGAGCTGGAGGCCCAGTTTCCGCTCCTGGAGCCGCTTGGCGAGGCGCTTCACCTGGAGATCCACGATCTGGCGCAGCTCCTCGGCCTTCAGGCTGTGGAAGATGATCGTTTCATCGAGCCGGTTGAGGAATTCCGGGCGGAAGTGGGCGCGAAGCGCCTCGTTCACCCGCTGCTCCATCGCGCTGTGGCGGGAGGGATCGCCGGCCAGATCCAGGATCGAGCTGCTGCCGATGTTGCTGGTGAGGATCAGCACCGTGTTGGTGAAATCCACCGTGCGGCCCTGGCCATCGGTGACGCGGCCGTCATCGAGGATCTGCAGCATCACGTTGAACACGTCGGGGTGGGCCTTC
>JAYKJF010000018.1:0-7908 GCA_035285785.1 Cyanobacteriota bacterium | reverse complement strand
ATCCACTCAGCGGGGCGGTGCTGCTGCTGGCGTTCCTGGTGGAGTCGCCCTGGTTGGCCCTGCTGGCTGGGGTGGGCACCGTCGGCGCCAACCTCACCTCCCGGGCGTTCGGCCTGCGGCGCGGCCTCCGGCACCAGGGCATCCATGGCTTCAACGGAGCCCTGGTGGGCTGCGCCGCGGCCGTGCTGGGGGGAGGCAGAGCACTCCCCAGCCCGGGCCTCTGGCTGCTCCTGGTGCTGCTCGGTGGCGGCCTCACCACCCTGGTGCTGGAGGGCTGGGGCCGCCGTTTCTCGCACCGCGGCGCCCTGCCGCCCTTAACCCTGCCCTTCTGCCTGGTGAGCTGGGGGGTGCTGGCGTTGGCTGGGGGGTTGCCCCTGGCACCCGCCGCTCCCCCCGGGGCAGGTGTGGAGGCCCTGGCCGGCCCCCTCCAGGCCCTGGCCCTCGGCCTGCCCCACAGCTTCGGCCAGGTGTTTCTCTGCGGCCGCCTCAGCAGCGGCGCTCTGGTGCTTCTGGCCACCGCCCTCGCCAGCCCCCTGGCGGCGGCCCTGGGGCTGCTGGGCGCCCTGGCCGCCATGGCGGTGGCCCTGCTCCAGGGGATGGACCGGGTGGCCGTGGCCCAGGGCCTCTGGGGCTACAACGGCGTGCTGGTGGCCATCGCCATCGGCGGGATCTTCCACGCCCCCACCCGGCGCAGCCTGCTGCTGGCTGTGGCTGGAGCGGGATTGTCGGCGCCGATCTCCCTGCTGGTGCGCAACGCACTGCCCGGTCTGCCCCCGCTCACCCTGGGTTTTGTGGTCACCACCTGGGCCCTGATCCTGGTGGCGAGGCGGAGCCTGCCGGCCCTGATGCCCGTTGCGCTCCATGCGGTGGAAACCCCCGAGGAGCACCGCGAGCGCTACCGGGTGGCCCGGGATGTGCTCGGCGCCTTCCGCCACAACCTGCAACTCCGCAGCGGGCGTGGCGGGCACCCGGCCCCCCTCGGCGCCGGGGTGCCCGAGCGGATGCGCCAGCGCATCCACCAGCTGTTCGTCCAGCTCGATCGGGATGGGGATGGCAGCCTCAGCCTGGCGGAGCTCAGCGCGGCCCTGGGGGGGCAGACGGGCCCCCAGCTGGCCACCGCTCTGGCCGCCATGGACCGCGACGGCAATGGACGGGTGGATGGGACGGAGTTCACGGAGCTGATCCACCGCCTGCAGCGGTTGCGGGAGGGGGAGGAGCGCCTGCTGCTCTACCTGATGCCGGCCGATGCCGATGGCGATGATCAGCTGGATGCCGAGGAGCTGGACCACCTGCTGTGCAGCCTTGGCCAGCCCCCCCTCAGCGCCGCCGAACAGGGGCTGGTGTTTGGAGCGCCAGGGGCAACCCTCACCTGGCGCGGGTTCGTCGACCGCTTGCTGCTCACCTGAGGCACCGCCGGAGGAGAATGGCCGCACTGCACCACCGCCCTCCCCCGGCCTTGGCTGACGACCAGACCCTGATCCGCGATTTCGCCGCCCGCTGCCGGGAGAAGATCGAGGAATTCGAGAACACCCAGGTGCGCTGCGGCCTGATCGGCCCTTCGGGGAGCGGCAAGTCGTCGCTGATCAACGCCATCGCCGGCGAGCGCATCGCCCAGGTGGGGGTGGTGGAGACCACCCACGATCCCCTGGAGATCAGCCACCGGGGCATCACCTTTGTGGATCTGCCGGGCTGCGGCACCCGCCGCTGGCCGCGCGACACCTACGTGGAGCGCCTCAACCTGGCCAGCTTCGACTGCTTCCTGCTGGTGACAGCCCAGCGCTTCTTTGAAAACGACGCCTACCTCTTCCACGCCCTGCGCACCCTGGGCAAGCCCTGCTTCGTGGTGCGCAACATGATCGACCGGGCCATCGAGGATGGCCGCCACGACCACGGGCACGACGAAGCGGAAACCCGACGGCTGATCCAGCAGGACATCACCTCCCAGCTGGAGCCCAACCCGCCGGAGCGGGTGTATCTCACCTCCGCCCGCCAGCCCGCTCAGCACGACCTGCAGGAGCTGCTGGCCGACATCGGCACGGCCCTGGCCGGGCTCAAGCAAAGCCGGTTTGTGGCCGACATGGCCGCCTACGGGCAGGACGCCCTGAAGCAGAAGCGCAAGGTGGCCCAGGAGCGCATCCCCCCCTACGCGGGGCTGGCCGCCGCCAACGGCAGCCTCAACCCGGTGCCGGGGCTGGATCTAGCGGCTGATGTGTCGCTCCTGCTGAAGCTGGGGGATGAGATCGCCTCGATCTACGGCCTCACCCGCAGCCAGTTCGACTACATCAAGCGCCTGCTCGGCCCCAAGGCCCTGCCCACCCTGATCGCCAAGATCGCCCAGTTCAGCACCCGCTACCTGGCAAAAGAAGGGCTGATCGGCCTGCTCAAACGGCTGGCCACCCGGGAGGCCAGCCGCCAATCCACCCGCTGGATTCCCCTGGCGGGGCCGTTGATCGCCGCGGGCATCGGCTGGCAATCCACCTTCATGCTGGGCGAGCAGCTCGTGGATGAGGCCGAAGCCCTGGCCGGCGAAATCCTGGGCGACATCGTGGAAGGCAGCGCAGAGGGCTAGCGAGCGCACGGGGCTCGCAGCGGGGATGGGTCCTTGGGAACCCTCCCCTCAAAAGGTCTCTCCGGTTTGGCCGGCGAAGCGGCCCTGGTAGCTCTCGCTGCCCTCCAGCTTCTGGAACACGAACTGGCAAACGGCCAGGCCCGGCGCCACCGCCAGGGGAGCGGGGCCGAAGTTGCTCATCTCCAGCACCTGCTGGCTGTCGATGCCCGGCCCCATGAAGGGCGCGCTGATGTGCACCATCAGGCCGAGCCGGGCGAAGCGGCTGCGCCCCTCCAGCCAGCCGCAGAGGCCCGGGCCCAGGCGAAGCCGCTCCCGGGTGATGCCCAGCACCGTTTCCCCCGGCATGATCAGGATGTGCTGGCCGCTGGCCACCTCGATCTTGTCGGTGTAGGTGCGGTAGTCGGTCTCCTCCATCACCTCGATCACCTCATGCACCTTGCGAAACACCCGGAAGGTGTGGGCCAGGGTGAGATCCAACGAGGCGGGCCCCACCAGCTCGGGCGTGAAGGGGCTGACCATGATCTGCCCCTCGGCGATGGCCTGAAGGATGGCCTGCCTGCCAAGAACGGACACAATCGGTGCACGGGGGACCGCCATGTTGGGTCCGCTGGACCGGGCTGTCCCCCCTTGATTCGCGAAGGCTGACCCCGGAGCCCACGTCGCCGCTGCACCGCACCCCATGCACGCCCCAGCCTTCGAACGTCTGCAGACCCACCTCCCCACCCGGCAGCAAACGCTCTTCTATGTGCTGATCCTGATCGCATCGCCGATCCTCAATCTGCTGGTCAGCTCCCTGGTGTTTCGCGACGTTCGCCAGATCGCCCTGAAGGGCGCCCATGGGTTGGGCAGCCTCAACTGGTTTTTTGGCATCTCCAGCTTCCTGATGGGGTGCCTGTTGCTGCTTCTGGGCCTCAACCTGGCCCACACCCTTCTGGGCCACCATCCCAGGCACAGCCGCAAGAGTCTCTTCGCCTATGGCGTGGTGTCGTCGCTCTATCTGCTGATCAACCTGCTCACCATCTCCTACGGCATCTTCGCCTTCAAGGTGCAATCCCTACTGCTGTTGGTGGTGTCGATCTGCAGCTACCTGGCGCTGAACATCCTCTTTGTGTTCTGGTATTGGTTTGTCGACTATCCCTCCCAGATCAGGCGGCTGCACCATCCCGAATCCACCCCTGAACTCTGCTTTCCGAGCAACTCCCACACCCCCCCGAATTGGCTGCCCAACGTTTTCGACTACCTCTACTTCGCGGTGCTCACCAGCAACACCCTCGGCCCGCCGGAAAGCCACTCCCCTGCCGGCCCGAAAGCCAGGGCGGTGGTGCTTGTGCACTCCCTGGTGATGCTGGTGGTGTTGGTGATTTTTGTCTCGCGGGCCATCAACACCCTCTCCTGAACAGGGATGGGCTGGCGATTGAGCCAAGCTGGGGCCACCGGCTCCTTCCATCCCATGGCTGCATCGGGTTCAGCCTTCGCCCAGCTCCAGCAGCACCTGCACCACACCCGCCTGCTGGGCTCCATCAGCAGCGCCCTCTACTACGACCAGAACACGGTGATGCCCGCCGCCGGCGCCCCCTGGCGGGGGGAGCAGCTGGCCCTCCTGGCTGGCCAGTTGCACGAGCGGCAGAGCAGCGCCGCCTACGCCGACCTGGTGGGCGCCGCCGAGGCGGAACTCGGGGCCGATGGGCCGCCCGAGCGGCGCCGCAACCTGCAGCTGCTGCGCCTGGAGCTGGAACGCCAGCGGTGCCTGGATCCGGCCCTGGTGGCGGCCCTGGCCGTGGCCCAGTCGCGGGGCAATGCCGTGTGGCAGGAGGCGCGCCGCACCGATGATTTCGCCGCCTTCGCCCCCGCCCTGCGGGAGCTGATCGCCCTGCGCCGGCAGCAGGCCAGCCAGCTGGCGGCCGCCGAACCCGTGGCCCGCAGTCCCTGGGAGGTGCTGGCCCAGCCCTTCGAACCCGACATCAGCAAGGCCCGGCTGGAGGAGCTCTTTGCCCCCCTCAAGGCCCAGCTGCCGCCCCTGCTGCAGCAGGTGGCCGCCAGCCCGGGGGCCAGCCAAGGGGAGGGGGTCGACCTGCCGGACAGCCTGCAGGAGAGCCTCTGCGCCGAGCTGCTCACCAGCTGGGGCTACGACGAACGCCGCTGCCAGCGCTCCCGCTCTCCCCACCCTTTCTCCTGCACCGTGGGGCCCCAGGATTTCCGCATCACCACCCGGGTGGTGCCAGGCCAGCCGTTCTCCGCCTTCCTCGCCACCGCCCACGAATGGGGGCACTCGCTCTACGAGCAGGGCCTGCCCCGCGGCGACGACCACTACTTCCCCTGGCCCCTGGGGGAGGCCACCTCCATGGGGGTGCACGAATCCCAGTCGCTCTTCTGGGAATGCCGGGTGGCCCGCAGCCAGCCCTTCGCCGAGCGCTGGCATTCCCGCTTCGCCGCCGGGCTGGGGGCTGATCCATGGGGCGGCGCCCGGGGGTTCTGGCGGGCCCTCAATCCCCTCCGGCCGGGCCTGATCCGGGTGGAGGCCGATGAACTGAGCTATGGCCTGCACATCGTGCTGCGCTTCGAGCTGGAGCTCGCCCTGCTGGAGCAGGACATGCCCGTGGACGACCTCCCCACGGAGTGGAACCGGCGCATGGACACGTTCCTGGGCCTGGTGCCGCCCACGGACCGGGAGGGCTGCCTGCAGGACATCCACTGGGCCGAGGGGCTCTTCGGCTACTTCCCCTCCTACGCCCTGGGCCACCTGATCAGCGCCCAGCTGGCCGAGGCGATGGAAGCGGCGATCGGCCCCCTGGAACACCCCATCGCCGCCGGAGAGGAGGGGGCCCTGCAGGCCTGGCTGGGCCAGCACGTGTGGCCCCTGGGCCGCTCGGTGAACGGGGAGGAGCTGGTGCGGGCCGTGAGCGGCCGGCCCCTGAGCGCCGAGCCATTCCTGGCATATCTGGAGGCCAAGGTGCAGGCGCTCCTTAAGATGGCGCCGCTCTGACGATCGCCATGGCGAACATCGACCACGCCCCCAGCCGCACCATGCTCAACCTGCTGCATGTGCTGCCGGCCTTTGCCGATGAGGCTGAGCTCCGGCTCAACGCCATCGTGGAGCTCAACTCCATGACGATCAACAAATACGAACTGATCACCGAAACGGGCCACCTCAAGCTTGATCGGGTGGGCTATTCCTCCCTCTCCTATCCCTTTGCCTACGGCTGCATCCCCCGCACCTGGGATGAGGATGGCGATCCATTGGATGTGGAAATCGTGGGCGTCACGGAGCCGCTCGTGCCCGGAAGCCTGGTGGAAGCGCGCATCATCGGCATCATGAAATTTGATGATGGTGGTGAAGTGGACGACAAGGTGATTGCGGTGCTGGCGGATGACAAACGCATGGACCACATCACCGACTACCAGCAACTGGGAGCCCACTGGCTCAAGGAAACCCAGTACTACTGGGAGCACTACAAAGACCTCAAAAAACCAGGCACCTGCAAGGTGAATGGCTTCTTTGACAGTTCGGAAGCTGTCCGCATCATCAAGGAGTGCGAGGCGCGCTATACCGAAACGATCGACCCGCGCCTGGTGGGCTGACGCCACCCGGTTGTTTCCCAATCACCTCCAATTGCCTGCCATGGGACGCCTCTTCCGACCCCTTGTCGCCACGCTGGCCCTGGCCGGCACAGCCCTGATCGGACAGGCCCAGGCTGTTCGGGCTGTGGAACCCCCTCCGCCCCTTCCTGCCGCCACCGCGCCTGCTGCGCCCAATCCCTCCGGAACGGCCGTGGTGACGCTGCCTGCGGCCCAGCCCACCACACCGGGCGCGACACCCGCAGCGACGCCCCAGCCGCCCACCCCTGGCGCCGCTCCGGCCGTCCGGCCCGCCGTGGCCCCAGCCACCGCCGCCGTCACGAGCACCCGGGAAATCCTGCTCGAACTGGGCAAGCGCCAGATCAGCCTGCTGGAGAACGGCAAGGTGGTGGGCTCCTGGCCAGTGGCGATCGGCGACCCATCCACCCCCACCCCCACGGGCCGGTTCAAGGTGCGCAACAAGGTGGTGAATCCCCAGTACCAGAGCACGGTGAGCGGGAAGAACAATCCCACCATCGGCCCCCAGGGCCCCCTGGGGGATCGCTGGATCGGCTTCCACACCACGGAGCGCGATCAATTCGGCATTCACGGCACCCCCACGGCCTGGGAGTGGACGGTGAAATCACGTTCGGCCGTGTCCCACGGCTGCGTGCGCATGCTCACCCCCCATGTGCGCCAGCTCTTCGACCAGGTGGATGTGGGCACCCCGGTGGTGGTGACCCGCTGAGCGACGCCCTCCAACAGACGCACTGAGAACGATTCTCATTGCCGCTGTAGAGTGGGCGGGCTGTCTTCGGCCACCCCGATGGGCCCCGCGCGATGCTCCCTCCTCCTGGGCCTGGCCGCCCTGCTTGTGGCCTGCGGCTCCCCATCGGGCAACAAGCCTGTGGGGCAAGGGATCCCGGTGGTCACCACCTTCCTGCCCATCACCCTCCTCACCCGCGCTGTAGCCGGGGAGTGCGCCACGGTGCAGGCCCTGGTGCCGCCGGCGGTGGGCCCCCACGACTTCCAGGCCCGGCCCGGTGATCTGCTGGCCCTGCAGAAGGCCAGGGTGCTGGTAATGAATGGCCTGGGGGTGGAATCCTTCCTGGAGCCGCTGATCCGCGCGGCGGCCAATCCCCAGCTGCAGGTGATCGATTCCAGCCGCGGGGTGGCCACACTCCCTGGCCCTGCTGGCCCCACCGGGCCCCACGGGGCGGACCACGACCATGACCAAGGCCACGGCCATGCCCACGGCGCCGTGAACCCCCACATCTGGCTCGATCCCCTGCGGGCGGCCCAGCAGGTGGAAACCATCCGGGCCGGATTGGTGGTGGCCGATCCGGACTGCGCCGCGGGCTACAACCGCCGCGCCAAGGCCACCACCGCCGAGCTGCAGGAGCTCCACCAGCACCTGGCCCGCCAGCTCCAGCCCTTCCGGGGCAAGGCCTTCGTGGCCTTCCATGATGTGGCGCCCTACTTCGCCGAGCGCTATGGGCTGAAGGCGGTGGCCCTGGTGGATGTGCCTGAGATCAACCCCACCCCCGCCGACCTGCAGCGGGTGACGGCCACCGTGAAAGCCAACCGGATCCAGGCCCTGCTCAGCGAACCCCAGGCGGGCGAGGGGTCGTTCCAGGCCCTGGCCGCCGACCTGGGCGTGGGCCTGAGCAGCTTTGATCCCCTGGAAACCGGCAGCGAAGAAGCCTCCCGAAATCCCGCCAGTTATGTCGAGACGATGCGCCGCAATGGGGCCAATCTGGTGAAGGCCTTCGCTGGCGATGGGA
>JAYKJF010000017.1:0-4944 GCA_035285785.1 Cyanobacteriota bacterium | reverse complement strand
TTGGGGCTGGCGGCGGGGTTCGACAAGGATGGGGTGGCGGCGGCGATCTGGCATGTGTTCGGCTTCGGCTTTGCGGAGCTGGGCACGGTGACGGCCCAGGGGCAGCCGGGGAACCCACGGCCCCGGTTGTTTCGCCTGGCGGCGGAGCAGGCGGCATTGAACCGGATGGGGTTCAACAACCAGGGAGCGGCGGCGATGCGCCGCACCCTGGAGCGGCAGCGGATCGAACCGCCGGGGCAACGGCCGGCGGTGTTGGGGATCAACCTGGGCAAGTCGCGCCAAACGCCCCTGGAGCGGGCGGCGGAGGATTACGCCACCAGCCTGGAGGAATTGGCGGAGCTGGCGGATTACGCGGTGGTGAATGTGAGTTCACCCAACACGCCGGGGCTGCGGGAGCTGCAGGAGGAAAGTGTGTTGCGGCGGCTGGTGGAGCGGCTGCGGCGGCTGCCGGCCTGTCCGCCCCTGCTGGTGAAGATCGCGCCGGATCTGGAGGACGACGCCATTGATGCGATCGCCCGGCTGGCCTATGAGGAGGGTTTGGCGGGGGTGATCGCGGTGAACACCAGCCGGGACAGGCTGGGGCTGGAGGGGCGGGTGCTGGCCCAGACGGGCCGCACCCTGGCGGCGGAGGAGGGGGGGTTGAGCGGCAGGCCATTGCGGGGGCGGGCGCTGGCGGTGTTGCGGCGGTTGCGGGCCACGGCGGGGCCGGCCCTGCCCCTGATCGGGGTGGGGGGGATCGATTCGGCGGAGGCGGCCTGGGAGCGCATTGCGGCGGGGGCATCCCTGGTGCAGATCTACACGGGATGGATCTATGGAGGGCCGCCCCTGGTGCCGCAAATCCTGGAGGGGCTGAGCAACCAGCTGGATCGGCAGGGCTTGGCAACACTCAGCGAAGCGGTCGGCTGCGCCCTTCCCTGGCGCTGAGAATTCGATAGGTTTTGAGTGGTGAATGGGGCGGCGGTGGAAGTCTCCGAGCTCATGGAAGACCTCAGGGAGCGCCTGCGACCCTTCCGCACCCGTTTGTTCCCCAAGCAGGTGTTGTTTGAGATCACCGACGACTTGCTCCTGGTGCAGCCCGTGGTGAATGGGCAGCCAGGGAAAAACCTGATCAATGTGCCCCTGCCGGAATTCACCATCAAGCAAGGCAAGCCGATTCAGGTGGAGGCGCTGGGGGATCTGATCGGTGATGTGTTGCTGCGGGATGGGTTGATGGAGGCCTGTGTGATGGCGTCCTTGCCGCAGGAGGCGGTGGAGTGGCGGGTGATCCACTGGGCCAGCTCAAAGGTGCCGGAGAACGGGTTGGAGGCGCTGCGGAGGGAAAATCCCCAGCTGGGGCTGCCCTATTCCCTGGAGGAGGCCGCGATGGATCTGCGGCCCCTGGAGGGGGAACCGGGGAAGCAGCTGATGGCCTCCGCCCGGCGGGAGGTGGTGGAGGGATGGATCCAGGTGTTCCACCAGGCGGGCACCACCCTGGATCGGCTGGCCTGCCCCCAGGCCTGCCGGCTGGCGGCCCTGCAGGGCCAACTGGAGGAGATCCGGGCGGGCAGCTTGGTGGTGCTGCTGAGCAGCAAGGCGGGGGGCGATCAGCTGATGGCGATCCGGGATGGGGCGCCCCTGTTTGAGTGGCCCCTGCCCAACCAGGGATCCGCCCTGGTGGAGGAGGTGCGGCGCTGTGTCGCGTTCCTGCGGCGGGAGTTTGGCAGGGGGGGTGAGCTGCGGGTGCTGCTGGATGGGGAGTTGGAGGTGAGGGGGGAGCTGGAGGCCACCCTGGGAGTGGGGGCGCAGCAGCTGGATTGCAGCCCCTACGGATCGTTGGTGTTGCAGGGGTTGGCGATTCCGGAGCGGGTGGGATGAAAGAGCTGCTCGAGCGGATCAACCAACCTTTGAAGCTGCAGCTGAAGCTGCGCCCGCTGCCGATCGGCGGGGGCGTCAAGGCAGGCACGGGGGTGGTGGCCAAGGATTGGGAGCCGCCCCTGGATTTGCTGCGGGAGCGGCGGGAGGCGCTGGAGTTGGAGCCCCTTTCGGGGGTGCTGCGGCAGCGGCCGGCCCTGTTGCGGCGGGGGCTGATGGTGGGGGGGCTGGTGCTGGGCGCCAGCCTGGGGGTGTGTGGGTTGTTGCTGGGGTGGCAACAGGTGTTGAAGGCGCGGTTGGCGGAGCTGGAGGGCTATGAGGGGGAGGTGGCCCAGCTCACCAAAACGGTGCAGGCCAGCCAGGCGCTGTTGAAGAAGACGCAGGCGGGCAATGGCGAGCTGGTGGAGCGGCTCACGGAAGTGCGCAGCAGCTCAGCCCTGTTGGCCGACCTGCAGCTGCGGGTGCCGGAGGGGGTGCAGATCACCTCGGTGCAAACGAAGCAGGGCACGGCGGGGGCGGGGCCGGGGTCGATCGTGGTGCAGGGTGTGGCGCGGGATCCGGTGGCGTTCGGGCGGGTGAATGCCTTGGAGTTGGTGTTGCGCCAATCGCCCTTGATTGCGGCTTCAGGGGTGAAGCTGGCGAAAGCGGAGCGGGTGCCGGCGCGGATGGTGGAGGTGAAGCCAGCGGAGGGGAAGGCGGAGGGGAAGGAGCCGCAAAAGCTGGAGCTGCCGAGCGCGGTGGTGTTTGAGCTGAATGCCCAGCTCAGCCCGCTGCCGGCCAACAGGCTGGTGAAGGTGCTGGAGGGTTTGAAGGCGGAGGGGATGGTGCGGCGGCTGCAGGTGTTGGAGCGGGAGGGATTGCTGCAATGACAAACCTGCAGATGGCCAAAGAGCAGCGGGAGGCGGGGTTGGCGCCCCGCAACCTGCGGCGGCTGTGGTTTTGGACGCCCATCGGAGCGGCGGGCCTGCTGGCGGCGGCCGTGCTGTCGTCCGTGGCGGTGCCCCTGTGGATGAACATCGACAAGGACCACAAGAAAAATGTGGAGCTGGAGCAGCGCCGCGAAGAAGCGGACCTGTTGAGGCTGCAGGTGGCGAAGTTGGGGAGAGATCAGCGCAAGGCGGAGGCGGAGCAGGGGGAGCTGATCGAGTTGGTGGCCGGACCGAAGGGTCAGGCCAGCACCTTTTTGGCCACGTTGGATCTGGAGGCCCGCCGCACGGGGGTGAAGCTGCAGCTGTTTGAACCCACGCCCCCCGCTGGAGCGCCCGGCACTCCCCAGGCCGCTGCGCCACCACCACCACCTCCACCTGCGGGGGTGCCCCCGAGGCCGGTGGCCAATGGGCAGGCGGTGGCCCCGGGGGGAGGGGATGCGCTGGAGAAGGCGGGGTTGGAGAAGCGCACGTTGCTGCTGTCGGCCAGGGGCACGTTCCCGCAGCTGCTGGCCTTTCTGAGGCGGATGGAGCTGTTGGATGTGCTGGTGGAGCAGAGCGACCTGTCGCTGTCTTGGCCAGGAGTGAAGGCGGGGGAGCCGGTGGGGAAGAGCAACGACGGCCAACTGCCGCCGGCGGTGCCGGAGGTGGAGGTGAAGATGCAGGTGGGGCTCTACGGCAAGAAGGACAAGGGAGCTAACGTTGCTCCACCCGGGACGAAGCCATGACATCCACCCCCAGGCCATCAAAAAAGAATTCGGAGGGTTCTTTGTTCTCCCTTCCTCTGTTGTCCCGCTTCACGGGGGGTGGCAAGCCATCCGCCAAGGTTGAAATTGATGCATCGGGGGCTTCGCGGGTAGATCCGCTGGGCAGCCTGATGAGCGAGCAGGGCAGAAAGGATCTGAGAAGCATCACGCAAGCAGCGGCTCGGCTGAAGCTTTCACGCCCGATGCCCAAGCAGCAGCTGCCCTAAGGAAAAGCAGAACGCAGGATGCCCTGGAATTCCCTGCTTTTTGCGCTGGTGGGCGGCTTCTTATTTGACACTCTTTGGAATCGGACGAAATATAACGCTCGGCGGGTTGATGGACAGAGATTATTGCTGCAATCAGCGCTCTGGGGCGTGCTGCTACTGATCGTCTCCTATCTGAACGTTCGCTGGATTTCACTCTACGCCCCTGGTCTTCAGCAGTGGTGGCAGAGTCTGGTGATTTATCGGGGCTTGAGTGTGCCTCTGCTGGCGATGGTGCTGGGGGGAACGCTGCCCTGGCTCCTGAACTTGTTCTGGCGGGAAGATCTACAAAACCTCAGGAGCTACAAACGCTTTTCAGACTTCTTTGGAGCCGTGCTATACCAAGCACAACTGGACAACAATCCGGTATTAATCGACCTGAAAAATGGCAAGGCGTATGTGGGGAAAGTGATTGAGTGCAACACTCCTGGCCATCACGACAAGAGCGGATCTGTGCTCATCCAGCCCCTGCTGAGCGGATACCGCTCCGATGAAAATCATGAGCTGGTGCTCACCACGGACTACGCCACGTGGACCAGCCAGATTGTGCGCCAAGCGGAGCAGGCCTTAGCGGAGCAAACAAACGAAAAGGAGGCGATGGCAAAGGCCAACAGAAGCTTGGCGTTTATGCAAATTGCATTGTTTACTGCTGATATTTCAACCGTCCGCCCGTTTGATCATGAGATTTACACCGTATTTAATCGGCCCAAGCTCCGGCAACGTAGGGCCTGGGGCAACTGACCAAGCCGGCCCAAGGGGTAGATAACTGCGAAGAATTCAGTGTTTTAATACCCTCTCTTGGGTTGGGGCGACGGGTGCCGGCAAGTCTCACGAACTGCATCATCAGGCGTTGGGGGGCCGCTGCAGCGCTGGGCCCGCTGGCCCTGATGCCACTGGTGGCGGCGGCCTTGCTGCCCGAGGTGCAGGCCCAGCAGGCGTTCACCACCACGGTGCCAGCGAATGCGGCGGCGATGGAGTTGAAGGTGAGGCGGGTGCGGGATGGGGTGGAGGTGGTGATTGAAAACACGGGCACGGGGCCCCAGTTGGAGCAGAGCAGCCAGGGGGGGAGCTGGTTGGGGCGGCTGACGACGGCCCGGCCAGCGGTGTTGCTGCGGGGGCCCCAGGTGGTGGCGGTGCCGGAGGCGGGGATCGCGAGCA
>JAYKJF010000016.1:0-4977 GCA_035285785.1 Cyanobacteriota bacterium | reverse complement strand
TCTCGATCTGCTTCGTTCTCTCTTTGCTCTGCGCGATCTCGCTCTCGAGCTGTTTCATCCGCAACGCGTGCTGCATCTTTCGCTGCTCGTATTCCCTCTCGCGCTGCTCGTAGCCGGGATCCCGTCGCCAGTTGAGCGTCTGCAACCACAAGCGCCACTGAGGCAACGATGCACCAGATGCCCCATTGCTGGGGGAGCTGGATGGCGCCTGCGGGGAGGGAGATGTGGTCATAAGAAGAGAGCAGGGCGATCAGGGCAACCGCCAGGCCGGCGAGGGCCTGGATCCAGCCCTGGCGATCAAGCCAGCAGGGGCGGCGGGATGGATGGGATGCTTCTTCGGAGTCTGGCGCGGATTTGGGAGGTGGCTCGATCTGCACCCAAGCAATGAGGTGATCAACCCATCCAGTTTAGTACACCTGTATTGGTCTTAACTGGGTGAGACCTGGTCCAAGGGGCAGCGGGGGAGAAGGGTGTTGTTTGGTGCGCTTAGGAACCAAAGGGATTTACCACACCAGATGTGGTGTACCCAAGTGAATTCACCTGCACACGCTAGATGTAGCGTCTCAACAGCAAACGGTCCAAAGGGGAACCATCCAGCTCCAAAAAAACATGCCGGACCCCTCGCAGCGGCACCGCAGCGCCCCTGCATGAACCCCCTGACTAAAGCCCAGGGCTCCATTCGGCCAACCAGGCCTGCCACATCAGCACGGTCCAGAGCCGGGGGGTGTGATCGGCCCGGCCGGAGAGGTGCTCGCTCCAGAGGCGCTGCACGGGCTCGGGCCGCAGGAATCCCTGGCGGCGCAGAAGTGATGGCGCCAGCAGATCCTCCGCCCAGGGCCGTAAGGGGCCCCGCAACCAGGGGCCGAGGGGAATGGCGAAGCCGGCCTTGGGGCGCTCGATGAGGGCGGGGGGCACGTAGCGATGAAGGATCTGCCGCAGGGCCCACTTGCCGATGGGGCCGCGCGCCGTGGTGCGGATCTTCATGGCCAGGGGCAGCTGCCAGGCGAGGGCGGCCACCCGGTGGTCGAGGAAGGGGGCGCGGGTTTCGAGGCTGGCGGCCATGGCGGCCCGATCCACCTTCACGAGGATGTCGGCCGGGAGATAGGTGAGGGCATCGGCGAGCATCAGACGCTCGGCGGAAGAAGGGGCCGCCGGTAGTCGAACGGCTGGGGGGGAAGGGGCGCCCTCGGCGGTGAGCAGGCTGGCGGGGTTCGGCCAGAGGCGGGTGAGCCCCTGGTGGAGCTGCTCGAGGGAACCGGCGGCGCGGAGGGCGGCCACCAGCTTTTGCCGTTTGTCGCGGGCCAGACCCTCCCCGGAAACGGGCAGCAGGGCGAGGCTCCCGGCGAAAGCGGCGCGCAGGGGGGCCGGCAGACGCCCGAAGCGCTGGTGGAGGCGGGGGGCGAGGCGGTGGCGGTTGTAGCCCCCGAAGAGTTCATCGCCCCCATCACCGCTGAGGGCCACGGTGAGGCCACTGCGGCGGGCCTCCCGGCACACCAGGTGGGTGGGGAGCTGGGAGGAATCGGCGAAGGGTTCGCTGTAGAGGCGGGGCAGGGAGGGGATGAGGGCCTGGGCGTCGGCGCTGGTGAGGGCCACCTCGGTGTGGGCGGTGCCGAGGTGGGCGGCCACGGCGCGGGCGTAGGGAGCCTCATCAAAGCCGGCGGTGCCGGCGCCGGAATCGGGAAAGCTGATGGTGAAACTGCGCACCGGCTGGGGGCTGGTGCGCTGGAGCAGGGCGGTGATGAGCGACGAATCAACGCCGCCGGAGAGAAACACCCCGAGGGGCACATCAGCGATGGCTTGTTCCGCCACGGCCTCCAGAAGGGCGGCTTCCAGAGCATCGAGGGCCTCGGCCTCGCCGCGAAAGCCCCCCGCCATGGCGCTCGCCACGGCCTCCAGGGGCCACCAGGGCACGGGAGCCGGCAGGGCGGCGGGGGCGCAACCCTGGTGGCCAGCCTGGAGGGTCACCCGATGGCCGGGGGGGAGCTGCTGGAGGCCGGCCTGGATGCAGAGGGGGGCGGGCAGGCAGCCCAGGGCGAGGTAGGCGGCCAGGGCCTCCGGGTGGATGGGGGCGGGGCCGGGAAGGGCCCGCAGGGCGGAGAGCTCGGAGGCGAAGGCCAGCACGGGCCCGCCTGAGGCGGTGGAGCTGGTGGAGGCGGGATGGATCCAGCCCCAGTAGAGGGGTTTTTCCCCGAAGCGGTCGCGGGCCAGGTGGAGGCAGCGCTCGCGGCCATCCCAGAGGGCCAGGGCAAACATGCCCACACAGCGCTGGAGGGTCTGCTCCAGACCCCAGGCTTCGATGGCGGCGAGGAGGGTTTCGGTGTCGGAGCGGCCGCGCCAGGGGCGGGTGAGGAAGGAGGCGGCTTCGAGCTGGCGGCGGAGGTGGAGGTGGTTGTAGATCTCGCCGTTGAAGGCGATCCAGTAGCGGCCGCTGGCGCTGGCCATCGGTTGGTGGCCGGCGGGGGAGAGATCGAGAATGGCCAGGCGGCGGTGGGCGAGGGCCAGGCCAGCGGTGGGCTCCACAAACACGCCGGCATCATCGGGGCCGCGATGGGTGAGGGCATCGGCCATGGCCCGGGCCCGGGCCTGGAGCTCAGGAGCGGGGGTGGGGGAGGGATGCCAGAGGCCGGCGAGGCCGCACATCAGGCGAGGCGGGGCCGCCAGCGGAGGCGGGAAGGGCGGATGGGAGCGGCGAACAACTGGCG
Organism: Cyanobacteriota bacterium; assembly: GCA_035285785.1. Classification (GTDB taxonomy): domain Bacteria; phylum Cyanobacteriota; class Cyanobacteriia; order PCC-6307; family Cyanobiaceae; genus Cyanobium. The sequence continues at coordinate 2,275 of JAYKJF010000016.1, read as the reverse complement.
GTATTGCTGGAGGGTGCGGTCGTTCACGAGCGACACCTGGAATTCCTCCACCACCTTGCGGCGCGCCTGCTGACCCAGCTGGGTGGCGAGGGAGGGATGTTCCAGCAGGAGGCGAATGGCCAGGGCGATGGCGGGGCCGTTCTGGAGGGGCACGAGAAGGCCTGTGCGGCCATGGTCCACCACGTCGCGGCAGCCGGGCACATCGGTGGTGATGATGGGACGCTCCATGGCGGCGGCTTCGATCAGGGCGCGGGAGAGGCCCTCGCGCCAGGAGGGCAGCACCACGATGTCGCTGGCGGCATAGAGGGCCTTCATGTCGGTCACATGACCGAGGCAGCGGAGGCGGGGTTCGTCGCGAAGGGCGGCGAGCTCGGCGCTGGTGAGGGAGCTGCGGTTGCCCGTGTCCAGATCGCCGGCCACGAGGAGTTCGAGATCCACACCCTGGCTCCAGAGGGTGCGGCAGGCCTCAAGCACCTCCTCCATGCCCTTTTCCTTGATCAGGCGGGAGGGGAAGAGAAGCTGGAGGGGGGTGTGGAAGCGGCCGGCGCTGGAGTCTGGCGGGGTGAAGTGGCTGATGTCCACACCGGAGCCGCGGATGAGGCGGGTGCGGGAGTGGGTGGTGAGGCCAAGGTTGATGAGCTTTTCCTGATCGTCGGCGTTCTGGAACACCACCCGGGCCCGGCGGGCCATGAACACGGCCCGGTAGAGGGGCTTGAGGCCGCGGCGGAGGAGACGGGTGCGCTTGCGGCGGCCGAGGAACACATGGCCCAGACCCGTGATGGCATTGATCACCCGGTACACCGGGGCGGCCTTGGCGGCGAGGGTGCCGTAGAGGCAGGCCTTGATGGTGAAGTGGTGCACCAGATCGGGCTGCTCCCGCTGGTAAACGCGCACCAGATCCACCAGGGCGTGCAGCTCCAGGAGGGGGTTGATGGAGCTGCGGGCCACCATCCAGTGGTGCACAGGAAAGCCTTCGGCTTCGAGCTTGGCGGTGTAGCTGTCGTGGGGCGCCACGGCCTCCACCTGGTAGCCGGCAGCGCGCAGATCGCGGAGAAGGGGCAGGCGGAAGTTGTAGAGATACCAGCTGGTGTTGGCCACCAGGAGCACCTTGGAGGGGGGAGACGACATGGCAGCGCGACGACGGGATCCGGGCTCTGAAACAAGCAGGGAGCGGGGCTAGGCCCCATTGAAGTTCAGATTGATACAGATTTCAGGAGAGGGTGTGTCGCCGATCACAACGGAAGGTTTTCTTCAGAATTGTGCAACTGAGAAAGGATTGGGACAACACTCCCGCCCTCCTCAGGCCAACGGCCCGTATTCCAGGAGGAAACTGATCAGGCCTCGGAGTTGTCGGGTGTGCTCCGCGGTGGGATCGAGCTGGTGCTGGAGCTGAATAAGAGCGTATCGATTTTGGAGTTGAGCGCGTCGAGCCGCTCGATGTCGCTCTTGAGCTGCTTCATCCTCTGCTCGTGCGCGCTCTGCCGCTGCTCGCCTTCGATCCTCAGCTGCTCGTCTTCGATCTTCTGCTGCTCGCTCTCGATCCTCAGCTGCTGCTCTCTCCGATCGAACGCGATCTCTCTCAGCTCGTAGTCGACGACGGGTCGCCAGTTCAACATCGCCAGCCAGCGTCGCCAGCGAGGCAAGGAGGAGTAGTACTCCTGCTTGCTGACTGAGCCCGATGGATCCAACACCTGGGATGTCGACATGGCCGTAAAGTGTGATCCAGCCTTGGAGGTCGAATAACAAAACCCTACCCACGCCGAGCGCTCGCCGCTCAATGCATAGTACAGCAGTACTTGTAGACAGGCGCCCCGGGGCCAGCAGGGAGGGGGAACGTGTTTTTTGGTGCGCTTATGAGCTCAAGGGTTTTGCACGCTAGATCTGGTGTGTATGCATCCAATGGTTCCAAGGGAAACCTTGCATTTTCGGCAGAGATAGCGTGCCGGCGCGCCAGCGAATTGGGTTGGGCGGGCACCAGGGCGGGATCGGACGCTTTTGATCACCATCCTCACAAGCACTCCTGAGCTTTGCGTTGCCGGGTGGCGGGCGCGAGGAAGGCTCCGGTGGAGCCGGTGGCGCGCCAGAGCTGGAGGCGCAGCCAATCGCGAGTGATGGGCCAGGGGCCGGGGGGTGGATGGCGCTGGGAGGGGGGCACAGCGGCATCGGCGAGCAGGGTGGCCACAGCGAGGCCCCGGCCGCCCACGGCGAGACGGGCAGCGGGCAGGAGGCGGGGGAGATGGTGGCTATCGCTCACCAGCAGCACCCGGCCGAGGGG
>JAYKJF010000015.1:0-18665 GCA_035285785.1 Cyanobacteriota bacterium | reverse complement strand
CTTCAACACCACCACCGGCCCCCGCCACTGGCACCTGGTGATGCGCGCCCGAGCCCTGGATACGCAGTGCTTCCTGCTGGCCTGCTCCAGCGCCCGCCCCCAGACGGAGAGCGCCTATCCCAGCTATGGCCATTCCCTGGTGGTGGATCCCTGGGGCGCGGTGATCGCCGAGGCGGGCATCGGCGAACAGGTGCTGCACGCCGAGCTGGACCTGGCGGAGGTGGGCCGGGCCCGGCAGGCCATCCCCACCAGCCTTCAGCGGCGGAGGGATCTCTACCGGCTGAAGCCGGCCTCCGATTCCTGAATACAACAGAACACAGGGCAGCCCCGAGGGCCTGGGTAGCAGAAAGAAGCCCCTCTTCTGAAGCCCTACCGCTGGTAAATTGGGCGCCATCCATTGGTGCTGAATTGTATCAATGGCTACTTTTATGGTTTATGGTCCGCTTCCGCCATCGCTTCCTACGCTTCGCCTGCGTTGCCGCCGCCCTCCCCGCCATCGCCCTCGGCCCAGCGCAGGAGGCACTGGCACAAGCCACCGCCAGCGGCTCCACGCGCAATTCAGCCTTCTTCAAGAAAGCAAAACAAGACCTACCTGAGTCGTATTACTTCCTCTACCGAATCATTGATCGCCTGGCTCGCGCCAATGGCCTCGATACGGGCCCTTGGCGCGTGATTCGAATCCCTGAATACAACATGAATGCCTTTGCGGGCGATGTGAATTTGATCGCCGTCTATACCGGCCTGCTTGATGTTCTGGCTGGCGATAGTGATGCCATGGCTTGTGTCGTTGGCCATGAGATGGCCCATCATGTCAAACGCCACATCCCACTGGGGAAAAAGGATCAAGTGTTGGCCAATCAGCGGCTTGAAGCCAAGAAAGATGAAATTGTGAAGAGGGAGAAACGACGCCAGGCCAATGCCCAGGGATGGGCCCTGATCGGCGGCATTATCGGGGCCGCCACTGGAGTGAATCTCCCGATCAATCCTGCGGGGGTCACCGATCCTGAAAAAATCAATCAGGAACTTGAAGACGCTAAAGATGCCGAACAGGACAATCTGGCCCTGTCCAGCAGGAACCATGAGTTTGAAGCAGATCGCGAGGGTTACATCTTCATGGCAAGAGCCGGCTTCGACCCGAGGGGATGTTTGCGGATGATGGATGTGCTTGGCCGCACACCTGGCGCTGAATTTGATACAACCCACCCGGCCATCCCCCGCCGCATCGAACAGTTAACAACGTTGATGGTGGACATGCCCCATCAAAAACTCGCTGCCGAAGGCAAGGCCAGGCTCCAGGCGAGCCATGCCCTCACCTACGCCGTTTCCGCCGATCAAAATTCACTCCGGGTGAACTCACGCTTTGGCAGTGCCAAGGGTGGATTCACCATGAATGATCTCTAGCCTTGGGGGGCGCCCAACAGAACACCATGGTTCCCGGGAAGGCCTCCGTCTGATCGAATCGCGCCGCACGATCGGGAAGATTGTCCTCACGCTCTGAGGTCCCAGCCGCCAGGCAGCCCAACGTCTTAACCCGCGCCGATCGCGACACGGGCTCTATCCTCGAAGGCACCCTCCAATCAGGGATCTGGCTCCTCCAGCGACGACCCAGCCAACAGCGTCAGGAAGAACTGGAGTCGGGCTCGGTTGGTGGAAGGGGGGTCGAGCTGGACTCGGGCGGAAAGCAGTGCTGTTTGATCAAGGCGCTCAAGGCATCGTCCCTGGCGTTGAGCTTCGCGAGCCTGGCGTTTTCGCTCCTCAGCTGCTTCATCCGCTGCTCGTAGTCGGGATCGCGACGCCAGTTCAGCATCGACAAAAACTGTCGCCACCGAGGCAGCGATGAAAAGGATTCCCCACTGCTGTTGGAGAGCGATGGTGCGGCTGAAGACGGTGATGTGGTCATAGGAGGAGAACAGGGCGATCAGGCCGAGCACGAGGCCACCGATGGCCTCCAGGAAACCAAAGCGATCGAGATTGAGCCGCCAAAGACGCGAGGATGGAAGGAATTCTGGCGGATCTGCGCCTGGCTGATCGGGGGTGTCGGGCACGGGATTTGTCGGGCACGGGATCGAGGGGGGGGGCAGTGGCAGTGCTGCTGGTGGGAGGGCCGCAACAGATCAGTGCCACCAGATCGGCTTTCTGTTTGCAAGCGGCCACCACCTCCGGGTCGGCAGACAAAGGGGCGACATCGCGCAGCAGCGGGTACTGGGCCAGACGGATCCATTCGCTGGCAAATGCCTGATCGATGAACCCCCTGTGTTGGGCGCCCTCCTGCTGGCGGAGCTCCAGCAGATCCCCCGCCATCCCAGACTGCAATGGTTCCCACCGGCAGGGGCCCACCTGAGCCGCTTCGCCCCCCATTGGCGCGAGCAACTGCGCACCTCCCTGGCGGCCCTCCCCCCCGAGCGCCGGCGCCAGCTGCGCGCCTATGTCAGCCCCGACGCCGCCGCGGCCACCCTCCAACCCGACGCAACCCCGGCGCCCCCCCTGCTGGATCTGGCCAGTAACGACTACCTGGGCCTGAGCTGCCACCCCGCCGTGCGCGCCGCCGCGGCCGCCGAGCTGGGGGGCAGTGGCCTGGGGGCCGGAGCCTCGCGCCTGGTGACGGGCACCCGGCCGATCCATGCGCAACTGGAGCAGGAGCTGGCGGCCTGGCTGGGGCGGGAGCGGGTGCTGCTCTTTCCCAGCGGCTTCCAGGCCAACATCGCCGCCGTGGGCGCCCTGGCGGATCGCCACAGCCTGGTGCTCGCCGATCGGCTGATCCACCACTCCCTGCTGGTGGGGGTGCGGGCCAGCGGCGCCCAGCTGCAGCGCTTCGCCCACAACAACCTGGCTGATTTGGAGCGGCGCCTGGCCGCCGCCCGCCAGAGCGCACCGACGCGGCGGGTGGTGGTGCTCTGTGAAAGCCTTTACAGCATGGAGGGCACCAGTCCGCCGGTGGCGGAGCTGGCCGCCCTCTGCACCCGCCACGACGCCCCCCTGGTGGTGGATGAGGCCCACGCCCTGGGGGTGCTCGGCCCCGGGGGGCGGGGACTGGCCCAGGGGCTGCCGGAGGTGGCCTTGATCAGCGGCACCTTCGGCAAGGCCTTCGGCAGTGGCGGCGCGTTCCTGGCGGCGGACGAACCGCTCGGCGAGTGGCTCCTGCAGAGCAGCGGAGCCTTCCGCTACTCCACCGCCCTGGCCCCACCGTTGGCCGCCGGCTCCCGGGCCGCCCTGGCCCACCTCACCAGCGCCCCGGCCGATCAGGCCCGCGCCGCCCTGCTGGCCCGGGCGCACCGCTGGCGGGAGGCCCTGGCCGAGGCGGGCTGGCCCCGTCCGCTGGGGGACGGGCCGATCCTGCCCCTGCGGGTGGGCGACGACCGGCGGGCCCTCGCCCTGCAGGCCAGGCTGGAGGCGGCCGGCCTGCTCACCGTCGCGATCCGCCCGCCCACCGTGCCCCCGGGCACCGCCCGGCTCCGGCTCGTGCTGCGTCAGGATCTGCCTGGCGGCACCCTGCCCCGCCTGCTGGAGGCCCTGGGGCCCTGCCCCGAGCCCAGCCCCCCACCCCCTTGATGGCCCCAGCCCCCCAGCCCCCGCTCTCCCCGGCCGATCCGGCGCTGCAGGTGATCGCCATGCACGGCTGGGCAGGCGATGGCAGCCATTGGCAACCGTGGCAGGAGGCCTTCAGCGCCCGGGGGTGGCGCTGGCAGAGCGGCGAGCGGGGCTATGGCGAGCGGGCTCCGGCCCAACCCGACTGGCAGGGGGGGGACCGCCGGGTGGTGATCGCCCACTCCATGGGAGCCCACCTCCTCAATGCGCTCCAGCCGCAGGTGCTGGCCAGCGCCGAGGCGGTGGTGCTGCTGGCCAGCTTTGGCCGCTTCGTGCCCCCCGGCAGCGAGGGCCGGGCCGTGCGGGCGGCTCTCGATGGGATGGGCGCGGCCCTGGCCGACCCCACCAGCGCCCGGGCCATGCTGCGCCGCTTCCTGAGCGAGGCCGCCGCCCCCGATCCGGTGGAGGCCATGGCGCCGGGTCCCGTCGATGGGCCCCTCACCGCAGAAGGCCTGGAGCGGTTGCGGGCCGATCTGGAGCTGCTCGGGCAAACCGACGGCCTGCCGGAGGCCTTCCCGAAGAACGTGCCCGTGTTGATCGTGGAGGCGGGCGCCGATCGGATCGTGGGCCCAACCGCGCGGGGTCTGCTGCGGGAGGCCCTTCCCGCAGCCGAGGTGCTGGAGATGGCAGGCGCGGGCCATGCCCTGCTGCAGGCGCCACTGCTGGAGCCCGTGCTGGCCTGGCTGGTCCGGCAGGAGCGGCCATGACCCTGAGCCCGATCCCCTCCCGCTTGCCCTTCAGCCAGAAGGTGCAGGAGGCCTTCGGGCGGCACGTGGCCGCCTACGAGCCCCAGGCCCGCCTGCAGCGGAGCGTGGCCTGGCGCCTGGCGGGCCTGGCTCGCCACCACGGCTGGGGCCAGGCCCTGCCCCAGGGCCCCTGTGCCGATCTGGGGGCCGGCACGGGCCTGGTGGGGCGGGCCCTCCACGCCTGGGAGCTGCCCCTGCCCGCGCCGCTGCAGCAGCTGGATCTCTGCCGGGAAGCCCTGGCCCGCAACGGCTCCGGTCCCACCCTCCCCTGGAACCTCAACCGGGGTCTGCCAGCCAAGCTGCGGGGGGCGGCCCTGCTCACCTCCAGCTTTGCCCTGCAATGGCTGGACGCACCCACGGAAGCCCTGGCCCGCTGGGGGGAGCACCTGGCGCCGGGGGGCTGGCTGCTGCTGGCGGTTCCCACCGCCGGCAGCTTCCCCCAATGGCGCCAGGCCGCCCGAGAGGCCGGCGTGGCCTGCAGCGCCCTGGCCCTCCCCCCGGCTCCGGCCCTGCTCGACGCCGCGGCCCGCGGGGGACTGCACACCGTGCGCGGCCAGCTCCTCACCTTCTCCCCCCAGCCACCGGCTGGCGCCCCCGCTTCACCCCTGGCGGCCCTGCGGGCCCTGCAGGCCATCGGAGCGGGCACCAGCCGGGAGCCAGCCCCCCTCTCCCCCGGCGCCTGGCGAAAGCTGCTGGGGGCCTGGCCCCCGGGGGGGCAGCTGAGCTGGGAAGTGCTCCTGCTGCTGGCGTGCAAAAGAGGTTCGCCATGCAGCTCGTGATCGCCGGCACCGACACGGATGTGGGCAAAACCGTGGTGAGCGCCCTGGTGGTGCAGGGCCTGGAGGCCCGCTACTGGAAGCCGGTGCAGAGCGGCCTGGCGGAGGGCAGCGACACGGAGCGGGTGCGGGAGCTGCTGGGGCTGGCGGAGGAGCGCGTCCTACCGGAGGCCTACCGCTTCCAGGCCCCCGTGTCGCCCCACTGGGCCGCCCGGATGGAGGGGGTGCGGATCAGGCCCGAGGCCCTGGCCTTGCCCCGGGTGGAGGGCCCCCTGGTGGTGGAGTGTGCCGGGGGTCTGATGGTGCCCTTGCACCTGGGGGCCGACGGCTCCCTGCTGCAGATCGACCAGCTGGCGGTATGGGGCCTGCCCGTGCTGCTGGTGGCCCGCAGCGGCCTGGGCACCCTCAACCACACCCTGCTCTCCCTGGAGGCCCTGCGCCAGCGCGCCATCCCCGTACTGGGGCTGGTGCTCAATGGCCCTCCCCACCCCGACAACCCCCCCACCCTGGAGGCCATCGGCGGCGTGCCCGTGCTGGCCCAGCTGCCGACGCTGCAGCCGCTGAGCGCCGAGGGTCTGCAGGACCACTGGCTAGCCAGTGACCTGCCGACTAAGCTCCAGTTATGGGAATGCGCAGGCGTGACTGGCTGGTGAGCGCTGCGGTGGCGGGCCTGTGCATGGGGATCCTCACCCTGTTCACCGACTTTGAGGAGTCGCTGCGCGACTGGGTGAAATGCCCGGCGGCCCTGGTGCCGGGGGAACGGCCACCGGAGTGCCGCTGAGTCGTTATCCCTCCGCGGGGCGGGAGCGCACCGGGCAGTGGCGGGTGAGGGAGGCCACGTTCTGTTTGGCCACCAGCAGGGGCCAACCCTGCCGCAGTTGATCGTGCAGCCGCTCGATCTGGCTGGCACTCCAGCCCTGGCGCTCCAGACCCACCCGGATCGACTGCCACTGCCCCTCGGCGAACACCTCCTGGGGACCCCAGGGGTTGCGGGGCCGGCCGAGAGACGACTCCGGCTGCGGTAGGAAACGGTTGGACGGTGGGCGAGACCTGGCCATGACCCCAAGCTGGTCGGTCTTCTCCATCATGGCAAGTCTCAGGGCAATCGTTCATGGACACCGGCTGGCATCCCAACCTCTGGCATCCCACGACCCAGGTGGCCACGGCCGATCCGCCCCTGCGGGTGCGCAGCGGACGGGGGGCCCTTCTGGAGCTGGAGGACGGCCGCACCCTGATCGATGCCATCAGCAGCTGGTGGGTAACGCTCCATGGCCACGGGGAACCCACCATCGCCGCGGCCATCGCCCAGCAGGCCAGCCAGCTGGAACAGGTGATCTTTGCCAACTTCCGCCATCGGCCCGCCGAGCAGCTGGCGGAGCGGCTCAGCGCCCACACCGGCCTGCAGCGGGTGTTCTTCTCCGACGACGGCTCCACGGCGGTGGAGGTGGCCCTGAAGGTGGCCTGGCAGTGGTGGCGCAACCAGGGCCAGCCCCGCCACCAGTTGATTGCCTTCGAGGGGGCCTATCACGGCGACACCGTGGGGGCCATGGCCCTGGGGGAACGCTCCCTCTTTTCGGCCCCCTTCGAGCCCCTGCTCTTTGCCGTGGCCCGGGCCCCCTGGCCCGCCACCTGGTGGGGCGACGACGGGGTGGAGGAGCGGGAGGCCAGCGCCCTGGCCCAGTTGGAGGCCCTGCTGCAAACCCCCACCGCCGCCGTGATCCTGGAACCCCTGGTGCAGGGGGCCAGCGGCATGCGGCAGGTGCGGCCCTCCTTCCTTCGGGAGGTGGAGCGGCGGGTGCGGCAGGCGGGAGCCCTGCTCATCGCCGATGAGGTGCTCACGGGCTTCGGCCGCACCGGCACGCTCTTCGCCTGTGGCCAGGCAGGCATCCGCCCCGATCTGATGGCCCTCTCCAAGGGGCTCACCGGCGGCTTTCTGCCGATGGGGGTGACCCTGGTGAGCGAGCAGCTCTACCAGGGGTTTGTTGGCGCCGATCCCGCCCTCACCCTCTTCCACGGCCACAGCTTCACCGCCAATCCCCTCGGCTGCGCGGCGGCCCTGGCCAGCCTGGATCGGCTGGAGCAGCAGCCGGAGCTCCACCGGGGTATGGAGGCCCGCCACCGCCCCCTGCTGGAGGTGCTGGCCCGGGATCCCAGGGTGCGCAAGCCGCGGCTGCTGGGCACGATCGCGGCCTTCGATCTGGTGTCGCCCAACGTGGCGGGGCCGGAGGGCTATCTCCACCCGATCGGCCGACAACTGCAGCGGCGGGTGCTGAGCGAAGGGGTGTTTCTGCGCCCCCTGGGCCAGGTGGTCTACCTGTTGCCGCCGCTCTGCATCAGCGACGCCGAGCTGCAACGCTGCTACGACGCCCTGGTCACGGCCCTGGACGCCCTGTAACGCCCAGCGGGCGGTGCGGGGAAACGAGCTGAAGCTCAGGGGCCGGCCAGGATCGCCGCTTCCGCATCGGCCCGGGAGAGGCCATAGGAAAACAGCCGCACGCTGGCATTGCCCTCCTGATGCCAGGACACCTTCAGATCCTCCCCCTCCAGATCGATGCGAGCGCTCCACTGGGGACGGTGCAGATCCCAGCTGGGGGAATGGGTGGCCTGCTGGCGGGCCCCCAGGGTCCGCAACCACTCCTCCAGGGCCGGCAAGGGATGGTTGTAGAGGGGGGTGTCCTCAGGGGGCAGGGGCATGGGTGGCGGGGGTGGTCTCCGGCATGGCTTGTCCCGGAGCCACCCCATCCTGGGCGATGGCCGTCGGGTGGAGGTCGGCCCACCAGCTGGGCCAGCGGACGAGTTCCGCCCCCCGGGCCCAGGCCACCCCCAGGCCCAGCACCAGGCTCAACACCAGGGCCACGGCAAGGAGCAATAGGGCAAACCACTCCCCACCGGACAGGGCCCGCCGCAGCGACAGGGGAGCACCGGAGGAGGGCACCGCGGCGGCGGGGGCTGGGCGGCCCGCGGCGGGAAGGGACAGACGGCTCAACCGCAGGCGCTCGTCATAGAGCTGGCGGGCCTTGGGATCACTGAGCACGGCATAGGCCCGCTGGAGCTGCTGAAAGGCGCGCTCCGCCACGGGGGCCGGAAGGGTGGTGGTGTCCGGGTGGTAGCACTTGCTCAACTGCCGGAACGCCTGGCGCAGTTGCTGCAGGGTTGCGGTGGGCGGGGTCTGGAGGAGTTCGTAATAGGTGAGGCCCTCGGCGCTGACCGGGTCGGGGGCTGGGGATGACGACGACATGGCCCGATCGGCGTGGGATCCCCGTTCGTCGGGCATCCTAGGAAGAGCCCTGCCACCTGTCGTGGCCCGCTGGAGATGCGGATGGTCGAGTCGATGGCCCACCTGTGGGAACCCCTGGGTTGGCAGCCGGAGCCGCGCCAGCTGGCGCAGTTTGTCGCCCTGCAGGAGCAGCTGCTGCAGTGGAACAGCCGCCTAAACCTCACCCGCCTGGTGCAGGGCGACGACTACTGGATCGGCCAGGTGTTCGACAGCCTCTGGCCCTGGGTGCCCCTGCTGAACGGCCCCCAGCGCTCCTCCCCCCTGGCGCTCATCGATGTGGGCACCGGCGGGGGATTCCCCGGACTCGCCCTGGCCATCGCCCTGCCGGAAGCCCAGCTCACCCTGGTGGATTCCGTGGGGCGCAAGCTGGAGGCGGTGGAGGCCATGGCCCAGGCCCTGGGCCTGGGGGAGCGGGTGCGGGTGCGGCGGGAACGGGTGGAGCGCACGGGCCACGATCCGGCCTGCCGGGGGCGCTTCGATGGGGCGATGGCCCGGGCGGTGGCCAATGCGCCGGTGGTGGCGGAATACCTGGTGCCCCTGCTCAGGCCCGAGGGACAGGCCGTGCTCTACCGCGGCCAGTGGTCTGCGGCGGATCAGGAGGAACTGGAGCGGGCGCTGCAGGTCCTCCGTGCCCGGTTGGAGGCGGTGGAGCGGCGCGAGCTGCCCGCCGGCCGGGGCCTGCGCCACGCGGTGGTGGTGCGGCCCGCGGCCCCCTGCCCGAAGAGCTACCCCAGGCCCGTGGGACTGCCGTCCAAGGCGCCCCTGGGCCGGCTCAGCTGACCTGCAGCCGCCGCCGCGCCGGTCCTCCCAGACGGCGCCGCAGATCCCGCAGCAGGTCGGGAATGGTCTGCGCCCAGGGGGAGTGCTCCAGCGCGGCCAGGAGCTCGGCTTCGCTCACGTCCCGATCGAGGGCATCGGCGTTTTCCCCGGGAAACCAGTGGCCCCCGTGGCCGAGCAGGCCGTAGCGATCGCGGCAGTAGCCCTCCATGTCCCAGGCCTCGAGGAGGTTGTGGAGCCAGAGCAGCACAGGCAGGTTGATGTGGCCCGGCGTCTGGGGCCAGGGGGGCAGCCCCTGGCCCCAGGTGGCCAGCCAGGGGCCCCCGAGTGCCTCCAGGCGGGCCCGCTCCAACCGCTCCAGGATCGGTGGCAGCACGGCGGTTGCCTCCTCCAGAAGACCGACGGCCTGCAGGTGGAGGTTGAGATCAGCGGGGCAGGAGGCCCCCACGCTGAGGGTGTGCACCGCCGGGTGGCTGAGGCAGAAGAGATCGTTCACCACGATGGGGTGATAGGGCGCGCAGAGCTCCAGCAGCCGCTCCGAGGGGGTGTGGAGATGGCCGCCCTTGTCGGTGGGGCTGATCAGAAACACACCCATGTCATGGGCGCGGGCGGCCTCCAGGGCCGGGCTGTTGTCCTGCCGGATGAAATACCAGTGGAGATTGATGTACGCGAAGGCGTCGCTGGCGATCGCCTCCAGGATCACGGGCAGGGGGGCGTGGGTGGAGAAGCCCACGTGCCCGATCCTGCCCTCCGCCTGCCAGCGCCGCAGCACGTCCAGAGGCCCCCCGGGGCGGAGGGAAAGGGCGAGCAGATCGGCCGTGTTGATCCCATGGAGGGAGAGCAGATCCACCCGCTCCACCGCCAGCCGCTCGAAGCTGAGGGCCAACTGGGCCTCAAAGCGCTCCGGGTCGGCATCGGGACTCACCTTGGTCTGGAGGATCCGTTCCCCATCGGGCACCTGGGGAAGGAGGGCGCCGAGCTGGCGCTCGGACGTGCCGTAGCCCCGGGCCGTTTCAATGTGGTGGAACCCGGCCGCCACCGCCGCCCGCAGCAACGCTTCCACCCGTTCCTGGCTCCCGTCCTGGATCTCCCCTGCGGGCAGATCACTCCAGCTCTGCTGAAAGCGCATTCCCCCGAGGGAGAGCACCGGCATGGCCAGCCCCGTGCGACCGAAGCGACGGGTGGGAAGCATCAGGGGGCGGGAGATGGATGGCCCCCGGGAGCCCGGGGGAGGGTGCGTTTGATGCGGGCTGGGGAAGGGAGGCCCAGGGGCAGGAGATCCTGGGCCTCCCTCTGCTCCTGCAGGGCGGGGAGGCGCTCGTAGGGCACCCAGTGGATGCAGTCCACCGGGCAGGTGTCGATGGCTTCCTGAATCCGTTCCGTGCTGTCGCCGTCCTGGCGGATCACACGGGAGCGCCCCCAGTCCTGCTCCACCACAAAGGTGTTGGAGGCCACGTGGGCGCAGTAGCGACAGCCGATGCAGACGGCCTCATCCACCCACACCGCCTGTTGCCGCAGCTGACCACCGAGGAGGGGTTCCATCCCGCTGCGGGGAGGTGCCGGATCAACGTCGACGGAAAAGGCAAGGGCCGGATCCACCGCGCCCCCCGGCAGGGAGCCCCCCGTTGCCCTGGATCCGAGGCCGCTCACGCCCAGCGGCTCACCACCAGTTCGATGGATCCATCCAGATGGTTGGTCTGTTCCTGCACTTGGAAGCCTTCCTGGCTACTGGCCGCAAGAATGGTGTGGAGGGCGTAGCGCTGGTTGAGCTGGGCCAGGAAGCGCTCCACAGGCACGGGTTGGCGCCAGAGATCGAGATCCGCCACCAACTCGTAGCAGCCGGTGTCGGGGTTGCGAAGGAAACCGATGTCTCCGCCATCCTCCTGGGCAATGGCCAGGTCGCAGGTCACGGTCTGACCCCGGTAGCCCCGCACGGTTTGGGATCCCTCGCTGGGAACATGGCCCAGGTCGGAGAGGGCTTGCAGAAGGGAACCGCGATCCCGCAGTTCGGTCTTCACCGTGCTGAAGTGCGACATGGTTGGACGAGGGGGGGAAGGGCTGGCGGTGGAGTCAGGGGGAGGGATGGTCCGTGAGCGATTGCTGAGCGGTCAACGGGTTGGCCTGGAAGGCTTCGGATGTGCTGCGGCGCTGTTGCACCGAACCGATCTGAGCTTCGATGCGCTCAGTGAGCGCGAGGCAGCCTTCACCGGCCACACCCTCCACCACCTCATCCACACGGCCATCGGGGCGAATGCGGAATCGGATGGTTTGCTGACCCATCCCTGGAATCCATTGAAGTGTTTGCGGATGTTAGCCGCGTTTTTCTCCCAGTGGGACGCCGCTGGCACCACAAGGGCCTAACTGATCAGCCCCTCCTCCACCAGGGTCTGCAGGCGTTCCAGCACCTCCGGCCGCTCCAGCTGCTCGAGGGCCATGCGGGCCTCATCCCGAACGGCGGAATCTTCATCCAGCAGCAGACAGTGCAGCAGGGACTCCACCACCTCCTGCTGGCGGGGCTCCACCAGGTCGGGATAGAGCCGGCCGAGCGACCAGGCGCTGTTGCTGCGAACGGCGGCCTCGCTGTCGATCCGCAGGGTCTGCAGCAGCTGGGCGGCCGCCGGATCGGCCTTGGCGGGGGCGGAGGCACTGGCATCAGCCAGGGAGCTGGCCGCCCAGAGCCGCACCGCGGCCACATCCACCTGCAGGGCCCGGATCAGGGGATTGAGCACGGGGGCGTCGGCGTAGTTGCTGAGGCTCCAGGCCACGGCCTTGCGCACATACCCGTTGTCGTCGGTGGCGAGCAGCTTCAGCAGGGGCTCCACCGCGAGGGGATGGGCGTTGCGGCCCAGGGCATACACAGCACTCATGCGCAGGATCGGGCAGCCCTGCGCCAGCAGGGGCAGGAGCAGGGGCACCGCCCGGGGATCCCGGTGTTCACAGAAGATCCGCAAGCCCTGCATCACCTGCTCCCGCTCCCCCTGAAGCCAGGCCAGGCCCTGGTCGCACTCGCGGGCCACATCCGCCGCCGTGGGCTCGCTGGTGTCGATCTCGTCGAGCGGATCCCCCAGGAGTTCCGCCGCAAGTTCCCGCGCCAACACATCCGGATCCAACGCCAGCTCCTGCTGGGTTTCCGGGAAGCGTTTGGGGAAGGGCTGGGGATCCTCCGGCATCGGACCTGCCTGATGGAGCGATCCTAGGGGGCCCCTCCCAACCCCCTGGATTCAGGAGAGCGGAGCGGGAGCCGCCATATCGCCGGGCAACCAGATCCGGGCACTGACAGCCACCAACGCCAGGGCAAAGAGCAACACGATGGCGGCCGGCAGCAGTTTCGAACGCAGAAACGACACGGCAACCAGGGCAACGGCGCCCATTCTCGCGGCAAAGGGCCACCGCCGTTGACGGCCACGACGTGCCCGCGCAGGATGGCGCACAACGACAGCTCCTTCATGCCCATGCCCCACTCCCCGGCCCCCTGGCGGCGCTTGCTGGCGGTGGGAGCCCAGGGGGTGGCCAGCGGCACCCCCTACATGGTGGGCACGAAGCTGCTGCAGGGCTGGCTCACGGCCAGCGGAGTGCCCCTGGGGCTGATCGGCCTGCTGGCCTATGCCGAACTGCCCTACACCCTGAAGATGGTCTGGGCGCCCGCGCTGGATCGCTGGCCCCTCCCCTGGCCCGATCGGCGCCGGGGCTGGTTGCTGCTGGTGCAGCTGACGCTCACGGCGGTGATCGGCGCCATGGCCTTTCTCCAGCCGAGCCGCTCCGGCGCCAGCCTGGCTGCGGTGGGCGCCATGGCGCTCCTGCTGGCGGTGGTGAGCGCCACCCAGGACATCCTGGTGGATGCCTACCGCACCGACCTGCTGCCCCAGGAGGAGCGGGGGGCGGGCGCGGCGGTGGCCAACCTGGGGTACCGGGCCGCCATGCTGGCCATCGGAGCCGGGGGCTTCATCCTGGCGGGCCGTCAGGGCTGGCCCCAGGCCTTTGCCGCCTCAGCCCTGCTGATGGCCCTGGTGCTGCCCTTCACCGTCACGGCACCGAAGGTGCCTGCCCTCACCCATCCGGTCAGCAGCCTGCGCCAGGCGGTGATCGGCCCGGCCCGGGAATTCCTGGCCCGCACCGGTGGCCCCCGGGCCGCCATGCTGCTGGCCCTGATCCTGCTCTACCGCTGGCCGGACGGGCTGCTCAATGTGATGGCCGTGCCGTTCCTGATCCAGCAGGGCTTCTCCCCTGAGGTGGTGGGCTCCGTGCTGGCGGGCTGGGGGATCGCCGCCACGATCGTGGGCACAATTCTCGGGGGGGTGCTCTTCAGCCGCCTGGGCCTCAACCGCTCCCTGTGGGTGTTTGCGATCGTGGGGGCCCTGGGCAACCTCTCGTATTGGGCCCTGGCCACCTTCCGGGGAGGCATGCCGGCACTGCTGGGGGCCGTGGCCCTGGAAAACCTGGGTGGGGGGATGGTGGGCGCGGCCTTCGTGGCCCTGCTGATGAGCCTCTGCAACCCCCGCTTTTCCGCCACCCAATACGCCCTGCTCTCGGGGGTCTACGCCCTGAGCCGCTCCATCCTCTCGGGCCAGGCGGGCTTTGTGGCGGAGGGGGTGGGCTGGAGCCCGTTTTTTCTGCTCACGGCGGCCTCCGCCCTGCCGGCCTTTCTGCTGATGACCCGCCTCACCCCTTGGAATGGGGAGGGCGTGCGGGGGGCCTACGACCCGGAACGGGACGGCTGACGATGGCAGACCCCACCCCAAGCGCCCAGACCAACCAGCCGCTGGCCCGGATCGCCGCCGCCTTTGCCGGCGCCCATGCGGTGCAGGGGGTGGGCCCCCTGGGCAACGGCAACATCAACACCACCTATCTGGTGGAGCGGCAGGCGGCGGAGCCCTTTGTGCTGCAACGGATCAACACGGCGGTGTTCCCCCAGCCCCAGCACGTGATGCACAACCTCCTCACCGTGGGCCAACACGTGGAGGGGCGTCTGCTGGGGGAAGGGGCGCCGTCGGGCGAGCGCTGGGTGCTCCCCCGGGTGCTCTACAGCCGCAGCGGGGAACCCTGGCTGGAGGAGGGCGGAGCCTTCTGGCGAGCCATCAGCTTCGTGCCCGCCACCACCTCCCTCGATGCCCTGGCCACGCCCGGCCAGGCCAGAGAGGTGGGCTACGGACTGGGGAGGTTCCACGAGCTGGTGCACGATCTGCCCTGCGATCGGTTGGCCGACACCCTGGAGGGCTTTCACATCACCCCGGGCTACCTGGCGCACTACGCCGCGATCAGCGCGGAACCAGCCAAACCATCCGAACAGGAAGCCTGGGCCCATCGGTTCATCGCCCAGCGAGCCCCCTGGGCCGGGGTGCTGGAGCGGGCCAAGGCCACAGGAGAGCTGCCCCTGCGGCCGATCCATGGCGACCCCAAGGTGAACAACGTGCTGCTCGATGCCAGCAGTGGCCGGGCGGTGGCCCTGGTGGATCTCGATACGGTGAAGCCGGGGCTGGTGCATTACGACATCGGCGATTGCCTCCGCTCGGGCTGCAATCCCCTCGGGGAGGAAACCGACCACCTGGATGCGGTGGTCTTCGACCTGACCCTCTGCGAGGCCCTGCTGGAGGGGTATGGGGAGGTGGCGCACCGGTTTCTTGGGCCGGCCGACCACCGTTACCTCTACGACGCCATCCGGCTGTTGAGTTTCGAGCTGGGATTGCGCTTCTTCACCGACCATCTGGCCGGCAACGTCTACTTCCACACCCAGCGGCCCGGCCACAACCTGGATCGGGCCCTGGTGCAGTTCCGCCTCACGGAAAGCATCGAAGCCCAGGAGCGCGACATCCGGGGGCTGCTGGAACGGCTTCAGAACAGACGATGACCACCCCCTTCACCCTTCGGGCCTTTGGTGGCGATCCAGCGCCCTATGGGCTCCAACTGGGAGGAGACCTGGAGCGGCGGGGGGATGAGCTGGCGATCACCTACCAGCTCAGGGGCCCCCTGGCCTCCGTGGTGCTCCCCGCCTCCCCCGGGGCGGATGCCCCCCGCCGCCTGGACGGCCTCTGGGAGCACACCTGCTTTGAGCTGTTTCTGGCGGCCGAGGGGCTGGAGCCCTACTGGGAACTGAATCTGGCCCCCAACGGCGATTGGAACCTCTACCGGCTGGAGGCCTACCGGCAGGGGTTGGCGCCCATGGCCGATCGCCATGGGCTTCCCTTCACGGTGCGGATCGCAGGGGAGCATCCGGAGCAGGGCACCCTGGAGCTCGCCCTCGCCCTGAAGCTCCCCCAGGAGCTGGCCCAGGCCTGCCGGCACAAGCCCTTGCGGCTGGGCGTCACCGCGGTGATCGCCCATCCGGAGGGATCCCTCACCTACTGGGCCCTGGCCCACGGGGGCGAGGAAGCAGACTTCCATCGCCGGGAGGATTTCCTCCTGCGTCTGAGCCCCCCTTAGGCGGTGGGAACGGTTAGCCAGGTCTGATCAAAGGTGGTGATCCCGGGCAGACGCACGTTGATGTCCGAGGTGGCATCGCCGTTGAGATCCACCTGGAGCAGGCTGTTGGCAAAACGGGCCTGGCCGAGCTGGCGGGAGAAGGCCGCGCTGCCGATGTAGCTCAGGGGCGTGTTGGGGCCCACGGTGTTCCTGAGGGCATGGTCGAAGGAGAAGAAGTCCTTGCCGGCCTCAAAGTCGGTGATCACATCGGTGCCACCCGGATCAGCGGTGACGTAGTAGAAGCCATCGCGGCCGTCGCCGCCCACCAGCACATCGCTGCCGAACTCCCCGGCAATCAGATCATCTCCCTTGCCGCCACTGATCACATCGTCACCCTGGCCGCCCACGAGCATGTCGTTGCCCCGATCGCCTTTGAGGTAGTCGTTGCCATCCCGGCCATTGAGATAGGAATTGTTCGGGGTGGCCACCATCCGATCGCCGCCGGCGGTGCCCCAGGCGGCATGGGGGAAGATCGACAGCAACACGGGCGACAGCTCCGGAGGCCCACCATCGGCTGGACGGGTGGAGGTGGACACCTGGGTGGCGGGCGGGGTCAAGGGGGCGGGCGTCGTGGTTTGACCAGGACCGGTCAGAACCGTATCGAGGTGGTGGGCCGACACATAGGGGAAGGGGGTGGCGTTGCGATCGGCAGGGATTGGGGATCCGGGCACATAGCCCTCCCCCTCGAGGTGGGGATCGATATTGAACATCATCATCGAATCTTCGTGCTGAGTCGTATGACAATGGAAGGCGAATGGGCCAACGAATGTGCGGAATTTCATATAAATTACCGCGGTGGTATTTGGCCCCAGAAGAGTTGTATCGCTCTTGAATTGTTTCTCCGGGAAGTAATCCGGCCCCGGCTTGCGGCCCTCCAGCAACTGCAGCTGATGGGATTCCAGATGGATGTGGATGGGATGCCACCAGCCTCCGCTTCCGTTGATCAATGTCCACTCCTCTGCCACGCCCACGGGCATGGGAATGAAGGAGCGTTGGGAATCGAATTCCGTCTGATTGATCAACCACATTCCACCGCCCCGGCCAAACTCCAGGGTGCGGCGGGCACTGATCTCCGAGGGGAGGATCGGTTCATGGGCCCGCAGGGGCGAGGCGGTTGTGATCGTGCTGGTGGGGGTGGTGGGCGTTCGCTCGCCCACCACAATCTTCATCACGCGCTCGGAGAAGTTGGAAACGGCGGTGGTGCCGATTCTCTGCAGATCGCCCTTGGGGCCCGTGCCGCTGGTCTGCTCCGCCGTGTTCACCAGATAGAGCACGGTGCCCGGGGTGTAGCGGGAGAAGTCCATCACCACATCGGCCCGGTTGGCGGGCGCCAGGGTGAATTCGCTCATCTCAATCGGGTTGGGCAGCAGCCAGGTGTCGTTGCCCACCCGCAGGTGCGATTGCTTCACCCCGTTCTCATCCTGAATGCTGAAATGGAAGAAACGGGCCGCAGAGGCTCCCAGCATGCGCAGCCTGTATTGGGTGGGCTCCACATACAGATAGGGATATGTCTTGCCATTCACCATCATCACGTCGCCAAGGTAGCCATCCGTGTTGCCACCGATGGGGAAGCCGTCGTAGAAGAAGGAGCCATCCGCGTTGAAGCGGCGATCAGTAATTGCGAGGGGGATGTCGTAGGGGGAATTATTGCTCATGAATTCCTGTTCATTCCACTCGGCCGTGGATTTCCACCAACCCGGCAGCACCTTGTTTTTGATCAGGTTGAGCTCGGTGTCATCGAAGGTCAGCCAGAAGCCCGCCATACCCTGCACCACATTGAAATCGGTGAGGTCTTCGCCATGGTCGTGATACCACATGGTGGAAGGCGATTCCGTGAATTCCGGAAGGCCGTTGTTGCCCATAGGCACCGTATTGGGATAGTAGTAATCCCGATACATGCCCGGATTGATCACAAACGAGGGATAGCCATCCGTGTGGGCAGGGTTATGGCCACCGTGCAGATGGACCGATTCCCGTTGAGGGATGGCGGGCATGCCTGGATAACGGGGGAGATCGTTCCAGTGGCGCACCACCACCGGCTCACCCACCCTTGTCTTGAAGGTGGAGCCCGGCATGGTGCCGTCGTATCCCCAGATCTCCGTCGTCACCACCTGGTTGGCCCCATCCAGCACCACCTGCTGCCGGGCCCCCTCCCGCTGGGAATACCAGGACACCGCTTGACCCGTGCTGTAGTAGGGGTTGTTGGTGCCAGCCACATTGCGGTTGAAGAATTCCGGCGCAATCCCCCCATAGAGCGCCTGGGTGGGATCCACATCCTGGTAAAGGGCGGGAAGGCCACCGGGAGCGGGCTCGGGAGCAAAGGAGTCGCCCCAGGTGGTGGGCATCACCCCCACGGAATCGGGCCGTTTGAGGGTGGGAACGGGCACGGGGGAGGCCCATTTCCGAACAGCAAAGGGCGTGTATTCGGGCTGAAAAACCTCTGTCGCCACGGGAATGGCTTTTGAGATGTCCCGCAGGGTCACCTGGGCCGTGTTGCCCACCTGCACCCCACCGGGCTTATCGGTGAACAGGCGGATCTCCAGCACCTCGTCCCCTTCGGTCTTGAGGTCTTTGGCGATGGTGTGGGTGAAGGTGGCTCGCCCACCGATCACCACACACTGACCAATGGTGGTTCCCACACTCAGATCGAAGGGGTCAATGTTGGCCCCACCGATCTGGTAGTAAAGAATGGTGCCATTCACCACATTCGTCGTGGTGAGAGTCGTCGTGAGGGCCAGGCCTTCATCGATCGCGGCCGCGGAAGGCGTGAGGGTGTAGGTGGGCAGGCCCGGCGCCTGCGAGGAATCGTTGATGGTCACCACCGCTGTGGTGCCCACCTGGCGGCTCCGGCCTGGATCGCTGAACACCCTGACGTTGAGAACTTCGGGCCCCTCGGTGGTGCGATCGTTCGCCAGGGTCTGGCCGATCTGGAACTGGCCCGTGGCATTCACCACACCGGTGCCGATCATGGTGCCGCGGATGAAATCCGCGTTGGTGATGCCCGCGCCCGAGAGCTCCCAGTAGAACATGGTTCCTGGGGCCACATTG
>JAYKJF010000014.1:0-3118 GCA_035285785.1 Cyanobacteriota bacterium | reverse complement strand
GGAATCCATGAGTTGAAGCTAAGACAATTTTTTGCTCAAAATTGTCCTCACAATGAAATTGAGATACAGGTTGAAAGTAAAAATCCCACGGATTTAAGCGATGAAGATCATCAGCCTTCATGAATTGAGTATCCTCATATTCAGTATTGCATGCCCGAAAATCAACGACTGGAAGAAGTCGATGACGGGAGGCAAAGTGAAGGTGGCAAACAACAGCAGAAACGAGCGATAGAAGGCCCCTACCATATCCATTTTGGCGGATGATATAGATGGGATTATGAGCCTCATCTTCCATGCCATTCCTTACAAAAGCAAGAGAGTCCTGATCTGGGAGTGTCAGAGTATCGAGTTCAAGGCATTTGGGCGGATCGACAAATCTTTTGAGCCAATGCAGCGGCAACATTCGATGCTTGAATTTTGGTGAGATCATAGATGGATGGGCGCCCGCGCCAGGCCGATGCCACGGTTGGAGGAGCAGCGCTGAATCAGCTGTCGGCCATCTCAACCACAGGTTCCAAGCCGAGAAAAAGACACAATCCTGCGTCAATCGCCTCCAGCTCCTCTCTCGATACCTCCCCGTAGCACCGGCGGATGCGCTGCTTATCGATCGAGCGCACCTGATCCAGCAACGCTGTGGAGGGCTTGGTGAGGCCGGCTCCAGCGCAGGGGCAGCCCGCACTGGAGGGGGCTTTAGGGGGAGCATCACCAGCCATCAAAGTCTGCATCTGAATATGGTGATATTGCTCACCGCGCTGCCACCCGGTTCCAGGGCATCAGGGCGAGGAGCCGGGCCATGCCGCAGAAGCCCGTGACCCCCGCGAACACCAGACCCGCCCCCACGAACCCGCTCAGCAGGATCCAGGGCGGTGCCACCACCTGGCTGAGGAGAAGGCCCAGCAGCACCAGGCCACCGGCGGCGATCTGCACCTGGCGCATCAGGGGCAGGGGGGCGTTGGCCAGCCGGTGCACCGGATAACCCACCTGCTGCCACCTGCCCATGCCACCTTCCAAGTCGCTCACGGGGTGAGGATGACCCTGCTGCAGGAGGGCCTGCACGCCCCGGGCGCTGCGATTGCCGCTTTGGCACACCAGCACCAGGGGGGCCTCCGGTAGCTGCGCACCCGGGAGCTGGGCCAGGGGAACGTTGCGGCTCCCGGGGATGTGACCCGCGGCGTATTCCATGGGTTCACGCACATCGATCACGCTCACGCCCTGGCGATCGAGCCGGGCGGCGAGATCGGCGGCGCTGCAGCGTGGGGTGGAGAGAGACGTCATGGCTGAAACAACAGAGGAAGGAACGAAAGGAGATCAGGAAAGAGAATGGGCTCCTCAGGCGGAGTGATGCCCCTCCAGGGGGTAGCCGGCTTCGCTCCAGAGGCGCAGCCCGCCCCGCAGGTTGGCCACCCGCTGGTGGCCGGCCTTGAGCAGCTGCTGGGTGGCGAGGGCTGAGCGGCTGCCGGCATGGCACACCACCACCACCGGTCGCTCGCTGGGAACCTCTCCCAGGCGGGTCTCCAGCTCGGGGAGGGGCAGCAGCCGGCTGCCGGGGATGTGGCCCTCAGGGCCGGTGAACTCCTCTGCGGAGCGCACGTCCACCAGGGTGAGCTCGCCCAGATGGGCCGCCACCCAGGCGCCCGCGATCTCCGGCAGGCCGGCGTAGCTGCGGTGCACGGGCCCCCAGGGCTCCTGGGGTTCCCCATGGGCCTGGTCGCGGGGCTGGCCGGAGCGGAGATTGCCAGGCAGGGCCTCGGCGATGCGATTGGGATGGGGCAGCTTCATGTTCTCCATGTAGCCCACGAAATCCAGCTCGCTGGCCCCCTGGCCCACCCGGGCATTGAACGCCCGCTCCTCCGCCACGGAGGTGACCCCCCGACCGCTGTAGTCGTGGCCGGGATAGAGCAGGCAGCTGGGGGGCAGAGAAAGGATCTGCTCGGTGAGGGAGCGGTAGAGGGTGTGGGCATCGCCCTGCTGGAAGTCGCAGCGGCCGCAGCCGCGCACCAGCAGGGCATCCCCGGTGAAGGCCAGGGTGTGGTCGTCGAGCACATAGGTGAGGCAGCCATCGGTGTGGCCGGGGGTGGCGCGCACCTCCAGGGCCCGGCCACCGAAGGGCACCCGATTGCCATGGCGCAGGGGGAGGGAGACGTTCTCGGCCCCCACGGCGGCCGCCAGGCCGATGGCGCAGCCGGTGGCCTGGGCCATCAACCAGCTGCCGGTCACATGGTCGGCGTGGGCATGGGTGTCGAGGGAGGCCACCAGGCGCAGGCCGAGCTCCTGGATCAGGGAGAGGTCGCGGGCGTGCTGCTCAAACACCGGATCGATCAGTACCCCCTCGCCGCTGGCCCCATCGGCGAGCAGATAGGTGAAGGTGCCCGTGCCGGCATCAAAAAGCTGGCGCAGCAGGAGGGCGCCACCACCAGCGGCGGCCTGCAGCAGGGGAGAGGGGGCGGAGGACAGGGCCACAACCAGGGAGGGCGTCTTTTATGAGCATAGCCGCATAATTTCAATCGAATGGGGTGCTGTGGAGCCAGGACAGGAACCAGCTGCCGTGGGTCAATCCGGGGCGTTCAGGGTCTGGCTCGCAAAGGCGATCACGGTGCCCGCCATGGCGAGAGCAGGCGTGCTGTCGTGGGCATCAAAACGATCCATGGGGGCTTCCTCCGCCTGGGGATACCGGCTCTCGCTGGCCATGCGGCTCAGCTGCTTGAGCTGCAGGTCTTGGAGAGGACCCAGATCCAGGCCGATCTGCTCCAGCATCTCCACCAGCTTGGGCAAGGAATGGCTGTAAGGGGGGGTGGCACCGGAAGCCACCAGCAGGGCCCTCAGAGCCTTTTCCGCCGCCTGCCCAGCGTGGTAGCAGGCTTGGGCGTGGTAACCCTGGGAGGCCGTGAGTTCAGCGACCCCAAAGTCACTCGTCGCCTGTCGCAACCAGGCCTCCGCCCTCGGTGTCATGGCCCACCCAGGCAAATGGCCTCGGTGCCGATGGCGCGCCAGTAGGGGTCGTCGCCGTTGCGCAGCTGCTCCCAGCGCGATTCGGCCAAGGGAATCGCATCATCGGCCAGCCCCCGAGCCAGCAGCTGCTCGGCGAGGGCACGGGCCGCCGTCCCATCGGGTGCCACCG
>JAYKJF010000013.1:0-8372 GCA_035285785.1 Cyanobacteriota bacterium | reverse complement strand
CCCCCCCAGAGGCGTTTGACGCACTGGGGGGAGGCCCTGCTGGCCATGGCCGTCCTGTTGGTGGGGCTGGCGGTGTATGTCGGAACCTGGGATATCAGTCGCCGGATGACCAGCAGGGGCGAACTGTGCCTGAAGCTGCCGCTCACTCCAGCTCTCGCCCATCAGGGGGGGCTGGTGCGGGAGAACCAACTGCTCAGGCAGTACGAGCTCGGAAAGGTGCTGATCCGACAGCTGCCGGCGGCCTCGGAGGGGCAACGCCTTCGCATGAAGGAGCAACTCAATGGCCTGGTGCGGGAGATCGACAGCATCTGCAATCTGAAAGTTTTTTACTACAGCCAGGAGTCGGCCCTGCTCACCCTGGCCACCGGCAGCGCCACACTGTTGACGATCTGTCTGGTGCTCCTGGCTCCCCAGGGTCTGCAGAACATCAGCCGGGGTCTGCGCACGGCCATCTTCACGGCAGGGGTCATCCTCGGGGGATCGGTGAACTTTCTGCAGCTGGGCCAGCCCTCGCAAAACGGGGCGCGGGCCCAGCAGATCTATCGCGGCCAGTACGCCCTGCTCCAGCGCTTCACCAGCAGCCTGGCCAATCAGCGGATTGAGGATGGGATCCACCGATCCTCCATTCCCTCCCAACCCCTCTCTTCCCCCCTGGCCGTGGCCCAGCTGATCACCGCCATCGACACAAAGCGGTTGTCGATGGCCGATCCCCGCATGGAGCTCGATGGCGCCCTCGCCGAGCAAGCCTGGAGCCACCTCCTCAAGGGTGATGGCGATCCCGTGCCAGCCAATGGCAAGGTGTCCAGTGCAGCTCCGCCGTCCACGCCTGCTCCACCCGCTCCAGCCAAGCCCCTGACGCCCGGGGCCCCCTGAGGCCATGGGTGGGCCAATGTCGACACCGACATCGAGGTGTTCACAACCGCTGATCATGGCCACCCTGGGAGCAGCTTCCCCCTTCCGTATGGGTATCCCGCTTCGACGCTGGCAGCTGTTGTCCCTCGCCCTGATGGGCTTCAGCGGCCCGGCAGCCCTCGGCCAGACCCTTGGAGCCATGGGGGTGAACACCCCCGGCGTGAACACCGACGCCTGCCGCACCATGGCCGTGCCGCTGGTGTACCTGCTCACCCTGATCGTGGCCCTGGGAACGTTCTTTGGCCTCTATCTGGTGAAACGGCGCCTCACCAAGGAAGGCTGGTCGCTCGCCAATGCCCTCTCCGAACCCACCCGACTCACGATTCCGGCCGAACTGCGCTGGACCGAATCGGGCGGCGATCAGTTGGCGATGGCGTCGCGGAGCGCTTCCAGCAAGGTGATGCGGGACGCGGACGGCACCCCCGTGGCACTGACCCTGCTGGAAGCCAGCAGCAGCCGCATGATCGCCACCCTTGGCGGCCTGGCGATCCTGATGCTCTACATGGGCTTCGGCACCTTCGCCCTCTACAGCTTTGGCCTCACCTGCCAGCTGCCGGCGTCCATGCCCGCCGTCACCACCTTCCTCCTGTCCGGCCTGAGCCTGTTTGCGCCCTACGTGGCGAACAAGATCTCCACGGCCATCCAGCCCGGCATCCGCGCCGCCTCCGCGGGAGGGTCCACCGGGGCGGCACACACCGCAGACCAAGCCGCTCCCTCCGCCCCCCCCAGCGCGCCCGGCCCCGCCCGGCTCGCGGCCAGCCTGCCGGTGCTGGCGCCCGAACCCCGGCCTGTCGCCCCTTCCGATCCGCGGCCTTCGGCCTCCGAACCCCGGCCCACTGCGGCCTCCGAACCCCGGACGGCCCCCCGGCCGGCTCCCGAGCCGGTGGTGGCCCGTCCCCCCGCGGCCAGCCCTCGGCCGGTGTCCGCCCCGTCGACGGACTATGCCCCCGCCCTGCAGATGATCCGCGACTTTGAGGGGTTCGTGGACCATGCCTATCCCGATCCCGCCAGTGGGGCTGAACCCTGGACCATCGGCTACGGCTTCACCACCCTCAATGGCCGGCCTGTGCAACCGGGGCAGACCATCACCCGCGCCGAGGCCGATGGGGAACTGCAACGGCAGGCCCAGGCCTGCGCCAACCATCTGGCCACCAAGATTCCCTACTGGCAGCAGATGAATGCCAACCAGCGCTGCGCCCTGCTGGATTTCGCCTGGAATCTGGGCTCCGACTTCTATGGCGATGAGGACAACTTCGGCTCCATCACCCGCGATCTGAAAAACCGGGACTGGAGCCAGGTGCCCCAGACCCTGCTGCTCTACTGCGATCCCGGCACCGCCGTGGAGGCCGGACTGCTGCGACGGCGCCAGGCGGAAGCCCACCTCTGGAGCACTCCTGTCGCGGCCGGTGAGGCCACCAGGAGCGACGAGCCCCCGGCCCAGCCTGGTGCCCGGCCGGCCCCTTCCGCCTCCCGCTTCAGCAATCCCCTCAAGGTGCCCTACAACGACCAGCTGGCGATGACCGATGGGCAGGGCTGGCGCGAATGCTTCTCCGCCAGCTCGGCCATGTTGGCCATGTACTGGGGCAAGGAGCCCAATGAAAACGTCTACGACCAGCTCCGGGCCCGCTATGGCGACAGCACGGAGGCCGATGCCCAGCTGGGGGCGCTCCGCTCCCTCGGCCTGGATGCCCACTACCAGACCAATGGCACCGTGGCCATGCTCAAGGAGGAGATCGATGCGGGTCGCCCCGTGGCGGTGGGCTGGCTCTGCGATGGGCCCGTCTCTGCCCCCAGCGGCGGTGGCCACTGGATTGTGGTGATCGGCTACGACGCCACGGGCTTCTTCGTGAATGATCCCTACGGCAACTGCGACCTGGTGAACGGCGGCTACCTCAGCCACCACGATGGGGCCGGGCTCCACTACTCCTTCGAGAACTGGGTGCCCCGCTGGCGGGTCGACGGCACGGGCGGGTGGATGCTCACCTGCCGGGCCTGAGCCCATGCGGGTGAAGATCTGCGGGGTGCGCAGCCTGGCCGATCTGCAGGGGGTGCTCGCCGCCGGCCCCGATGGGGTGGGTTTCATTCTCGGCGCGCGCCATCGCACGGAGGATGCGGTGTCGCCCCATCGGGCCGCAGAGCTCGTGGCGGCCCTGCCGCCCTTCGTGAGCAGCGTGATGGTGACCCACCTGCAGGAGGCTGCCCCCATCGTTGCCCTGGCCCTGCAGGTGCGGCCCACCACCCTCCAGCTGCACGATGCCATTCCCCCTGGCGCGATTCAGGCCCTCCGGACCGCCCTGCCCGGCCTCAAGCTGATCCAGGCCATCCACGTGGTGAGCGACGCCGCGATCGCCGAGGCGGTGGCCCTGGAGCCCTTTGTGGATGCCCTGCTGCTTGATTCCCGCACGGCCGATCGCATCGGCGGTACGGGTCAGACCCACGATTGGCGCATCAGCCGCCGCATCGTGGAGGCCTGCACCAAGCCGGTGATCCTGGCCGGGGGACTGACGCCGGCCAACCTGGCTTCGGCTCTCGCTGCCGTTGGCCCCGCCGGCGTGGATGTGAACTCGGGGGTGGAAACCGCTGCTGGCGACAAGGATCCCGAGCGGGTGCGCGCCTTTGTGCGGCTCTGCCGCGCCCACCCGCTCTCAGCCCTGGCCTGAGCCCTGCTGCTGGGCGGCGAGCCAGCGCTGCCAGCGCTGGCGCTCCCATTTGCCCATTGGATTCGGCGCCAGCTCCGGGCAGAGCCGCCATCCCTTGGGGCGCTGGGCCGGCGGCAGGCCCGCCGCCAGCCCCTGGAGCGCCAGGATCAACCCCTCCTCTGCGGCCCCTTCCCCCCGCACCAGGGCCACCAGCCGCTGGCCCCACTCCGGATCGGGTTGGGCCACCAGCAGCAGGGCCCCCAGGGGCAGGGCCCGCTGGCTGGCCAGGGTTTGCAGGATCTGCTCCACCTCTTCGGGGAACACGGTTTCGCCGCCGCAGTGCACGGCCCCATCCAGCCGCCCCAGCAGGGTGAGCCCCCCAGGTCCGAGCTGCCCCCCATCGCCCGTGCGCCACCAGCCGTCGCCGTCGTGCACCAGGGGCTGGAGCTTCCCGCCCTCCAGGTGGCCCGGGCTGAGGCTCGGGGTGCGCACCTCAAGCGTGCCCGGGAGCCCGCCGGAGATCGCCCCCCCGCCCGGCGCGATCCGCAGTTGCGCGTGGGGCAGGGGGTGGCCGCAGCCCCCCTGGCCCTCGAGAAATGCTTCCGGAGCCAGGGCCGCCACCATGGAGCCCGTTTCCGTGCTGCCGTAGCAGGGGGCCAGCCGCAGCCCCAGCTCCCGGCTCCGCACCGCTTCCGCCTCCGCCAGGGGCGCCCCTCCCACCCAGATCACCGCAAACTCCCGCAGCCAGCGCACGCCAGCGGGCTGGGCCAGGAGCCGGTGCAGCTGGGTCGGCACCAGGGATAGCACCGCCCCACCACCCGATGGGGGAGGAAGGGGAAGATCCTCCAGGCGCCGCAGTTGGCCGGGGGGCAGCCACTGGTGCTCGGCCCCCCACCACTGCGACCGCAGCCAGGGCATGAGGCCGCTCACGTGATGCCACGCCAGGGGATTCACCACCAGCGCCCGGCTCGGCTCGATCCCCAGCCCCTGCAACCAGGCGCCCGTTGCGGCCGCGGAGGCCTCCAGATGGGTGAGGGGTTGGAGGCACCAGCGCCGGCGGCCCAGGCTCCCCCCGCTGCCCACCACCACCCCGGGCCCAGGCGTGCTCCACTCCCCATGCCCGCTGCCCACGGCGGCCTTCAGGGCTGCCAGTTCCTGCCCGGGGGCCATGCCCAGGAGCCCCCCGTTGGTCTGCAACCGCTTCAAGGCCTCCACGGGCGGCGGGTCGCCCGGTGCCGCCGCTAGCAGCTCAGCCTGCATACACCAAATAAACTCGGGTTGACCTGTCCCGAGTTTAGGTATGTCGAGTTGCCCGATGTATTTCCCTGAAGGGTTTGATCGCGATGAAGCCTTTTTGCTCTCTGAACTGGTCGGTACGGCCTACGACATGCAGAGCCAATGGAAGGAGCAAGGCAAGCCCAGGCCTGAGGAGTTCCGCTGGATTCCCAAAGGGCCCAACCTGACTTATAGCCAACCGCTTTGGGGGACGGACCGCCTGCTTTACTTTTTTCAGGAACACGAGCCCTACGCCTTCGTGGCCACGGCTTCAGAGGGCACGGGCTACCTTGTTTTTCGGGGAACAGACTCGGACGCGGACTGGGTTGAAAATCTCAAGTTTGATCAGGTTGACTACACTTTTGCTCCGGGATTTGGGAAAACAAACCAGGGGTTCACCGGTGTGTATGCCTCCATGAGTCAGGCCATCCTCAGCCTCCTGGCCGAGCTGCCTCTCCTGAAAAAACTTGTCATCACCGGCCACAGCCTGGGGGCTTCTCTCTCCACCCTGGCGGTGCCAGACCTTTGCACCAACCTGGCCAGGGCGTCGGACATCACCATGGTTCATTGCAACTTTGCCAGCCCACGCACGGGGGATCAGGCCTTTGTGGCGGCCTACAACCGTTGTGGTGTGCCCACCTTCCGCCTGGTCAACACCTGCGACATCGTGCCCACCGTTCCCGCGTCGGTCCTGACGGTGGATTTACCCGTCTACAGCCATGTGGGCACCCCCATTGATTTCACGGCCCAATACGGCTCCATCCCCGCCAATCACAGCGTCACCAACAGCTACGGCTATGCCCTGCAGCATCCGCAACAGCCGGAGGCCTGACGCTCAAGCCCCACCACAGGCCCCCCAGACGGTTTCCGGGGCCAGGGCGCCCAGATCGCCTGGGGCCTGCCAGCCGGGGGCCAGCCCCGGAGCCGTCGGGGTGGGGCCCTCCGCCTGCAGGGCCGCCAGGTGGGCCAGCCAGCGCTGACCAATGCCCGTTTCAAAGCTCGTGCTCACCATCCACCGCGGATGGCCCCGCTGCAGCTCCCGCAGCAGGGGGCGGGGATCGCCCTCCTGGGAGGGGCGGCGCACCTGCCAGCCCTGCCAGCGCTGGCGCAGCCCGGGTTGGCGCAGGAGGGATTCATCCAGGGCCACCGGCACCCGCCGCGCCAGTGCCTCCAGACCCTCCTGGTCGGCTGGATCGAGGGGCTGCTCCAGCCATTCCACTCGCCAATCCCCCGCCAGCCGCTCCGCCCAGCTCCAGGCGGTGGGGCGATCCCAGCCCCCATTGGCATCCAGCCGGAGCCGGACCCCCGCCGGCAGCAGGGCGGCCAGTTCCCCATACCAGGCCTGTTCCAGCGGGGCGGGATGCACCCCCACCTTCCACTTGAACGGGGGTGGAGAGGCCTGGGGTGGCACAGGGGAGGGCCAGGCCTCCAGGGTGGCCTGGGCGGCCGCCAGAGCCCCCTCTCCCGCGGGTAACAGCCAGGCCGAAGGGGGCGCCTGGCGCCAGCCGCCAGCGGCGGGTCCCACCCACCCATCCGCCTCCGCCAGGGCCGCCCCCAGGGCGAAGGCCAGTGGGGGCGGCAGGGCCGGCAGCAGCCGCTCCACCGCGTCGCGCGACGGGTGGGGCCCCAGCTGGGCGATGGCGGAGGCGCAGGCCTGGAGGGCCGCCTCCGCTGCGGCGCCAACGCCCAATGGGGCCGCTTCTCCCCAACCGCAGGCCCCAGGGGAGGTTTCGAGCCGGAGCAGCCATCCCCGCCGCTCATGCAGGGAGCCGGCTGCGGTGTGCAGCGCAGCGGGTAAGGGGAAGGAAAAGGGGCGCCAGTGCAGGCGGAGCGGCTCCCTCACCGCCCCATCAGCCCCTGCCACCAGGGGCCAAGGGCCAGGCCGGCGGCCAGGCCGAGGCCGCTGAGGGCCTGAAACCGCAGGGCCAGAAACTTGCTGCCGCCGATCCGCTCGGGCTGGTTGTGGTGGGCGGAGAGCAGCTGGATCAGGGCCCGGGCCGGTGGCAGGCCCAGGCCCCCCAGCAGGGCCGTGAGGGGCCACCGGCCCAGCAGCACCGGGGCCCACTGCAGGGCCAGGCTGGCGGCCACGAACCAGGGCACCAGGGCGGCGGCCCGCCCGGTGCCAAGCCGCACCACGGGCGATCGCTTGCCATGGGCCGCGTCCTCTTCCACCTGATGAAAATGGGAACAGAACAGCACCAGGGTGGTGGCCAGGGCGGGCCCCGCCCCGAGCACCAGGGCGGTCTGCCAGGGGATGGCAGGGGCCGATCCCGTGCTCGGGGCCAGGGCCAGCAGGGCTGCCGCCGTGGCCAGCGGTCCAAAGGCCAGCCAGCAGAGCGGTTCCCCCAACCCCCGGTAGCCCAGCCGAAACGGGGGACCCTGGTAGACGTAGCCCACGCCGCAGCAAGCCAGCACCAGGGCGAACACGGCGGCGGAGCTGCGCAGGGCCACCAGGGCCATCAGGGCCAGTCCCAGCCCCAGGCAGCCATGGGCCAGGAGGGCAATGCGATCGCGGCGGCCGGTGAGATTCACCAGGGAGTGGGGCTTGCCCGTGGCATCCACGCCGGTGTCGGCATCGAACACATCGTTGGCCAGATTTTCCCAGGCCAGCAGCAGGATCGCTGCCCCCAGAAAGAGGGCCAGCTGGCCGCCCCGCACCGGCAGGGCCTGGCCCAGGCGCCAGCCTGCCGCCAGCAGCACAGGCATCACGGCCACCGCATACATGGGCCATTTGATGGCGGCCCGCCAGAGCCGGCCCCGGTCGGGCGCCGGCGCTCCCGCCGCGGACGCGGGGGAATCGGCGGGCGTGGCGTAACGGCTTGCGACGACCTGGCGCTCCTGCGGGCCTGGCACAGGCGGGAGACGGGGAAACACCCATACATTTGAGCAGCCCATCGCCCAGACCCGAGGCTCCCCTGGTGCTGGCCCCCCCGACCTTTGCTGGGTTGCTCGACGAGGCAGCCGCCATCGCCCGCCGCGCGGAGCAGGCGGGGGGCTGGGCTGTGGACGAGGAGCCCGTTCTCAGCCTGGCGGTGCCCCTTGATCCCGGCCGGGCGCCGTCGCTCGACCCCCTGGTGCTGCTCCCTGCCCTGGGAGCAGCCGATCCCTTTCGCTTTCTCTGGGACGGCACCCCCGGGCTTTGCCTGGCCGCCAGTGGCCGCTGCCACAGCCTGCAGCTCAGTGGTCCCCGGCGCTTTGAGCTGGCCCAGAAGTTCTGCAGCCTGAGCCTGCAGCGGTTGGCCACCGCCGCCGAACCCCTGCCCCCCCTGGCCCGGCCCCGGATCCTGCTGGCGTTCTCCTTTTTTGATGCCCCCCTGGAGCAGGGCAGCCATCCCCCGGGGGTGGAGGCCGTGTTGCCCCGCTGGCAGCTCAGCCGCCAGGGCCGCCACTGCTGGCTGCGGCTCCAGCGCTCCCTCGGGGGAGCGGTGACCCCCCGCAGTGTGGCGGAGGAGCTCTGGGAGATGGCCCGCCACCTGGAGCGCCTGGCGTCCCTGGACGTCCACCTGGGCGGTTCGTTCGGATCGGGCGCGGCGCGTCCCAACGGTG
>JAYKJF010000012.1:0-26325 GCA_035285785.1 Cyanobacteriota bacterium | reverse complement strand
GGAGCGGTGACCCCCCGCAGTGTGGCGGAGGAGCTCTGGGAGATGGCCCGCCACCTGGAGCGCCTGGCGTCCCTGGACGTCCACCTGGGCGGTTCGTTCGGATCGGGCGCGGCGCGTCCCAACGGTGTGGTGGAGTGCTCCCTCTGGCAGCACAGCTACCGGGAGGCCCTCCAGCGGGGCCTGGCCCTGGTGGAGGGGGGGGAGTTGCGCAAACTGGTGCTCGCCACCCGGCAGCGGGTGGAGCTGGCCCAGCCCCTCGACGCCCGGATGCTGCTGGCCCACCTGCGCCGCAGCCAGCGGGGCAGCTGCCGCTTCCTCTGGCAGTCGACGGCCGATGGGGCCCTGCTGGGCGCCTCTCCCGAACGGCTACTCACCGTGCGCCAGGGACTTCTGCGCAGCGATGCCCTGGCCGGCACGCGCCCCAGTGGCGCCGAGGCCTCCGATCTGCTGCGCTCCGAGAAGGACCGTCGCGAACACGAGCTGGTGGTGGACACCATCAGCCATGGGCTGCGCCAGGTGGGGCTGGCCCCCCATCGCCCCCGCCACCCCCGCCTGGCCCGTCATGGAGGGCTGGTGCATCTGCACACCCCCATCACGGCCCTGCTGCGGCACCAGAGCCCCCTGGCCCTGGCGGAGGCCCTGCACCCCACGCCGGCGGTGGCGGGCCTGCCCCGGCGGGAGGCCATGGCCTGGCTCAGGAGTCTGGAACCCTTTGAGCGGGGCCACTACGCCGCCCCCATCGGCTGGATCGACAGCCAGGGCGACAGCGAATTGCGGGTGGCCATCCGCAGCGGCCAGCTGCGGGGCTCCAGCCTCGTTCTCACCGCTGGCGCCGGCCTGGTGCGGGGGTCGGTGCCGGAGCGGGAGGAGCAGGAGGTGGCCCTCAAGCTCAAGGTGCTGCTCGATCAGCTGCTGCCCACCGGCCCTGCGGAGAGCAGCCGGGCGATCGTCTGATCCGCCAGGGGGAGCCCCCCGAGCCGCTCCACCTCCCGCACGCCCGTGGGGCTGGTGACGTTGATCTCACTCAGGCGGCCATCGATCACGTCGATCCCGACAAAGAACAGGCCTTCCGACCGCAGCACCGGCGCCAGCTCCTGGCAGATCGCCCGTTCCGCGTCCGTGAGCTCCGCCGGCTCCGGTGCTCCACCCACGGCCAGATTGCTGCGGAATTCGCCCCCGGTGGGCACCCGGTTCACCGCCCCGAGGGGCTCCCCGTCCACTAGGAGGATGCGCTTGTCGCCCGCGCTCACGCCCGGCAGAAAGGCCTGGGCCATCACGGGCAGGGCCTCCATCTGGGTCACCAGTTCCAGCAGGGCCCGCAGCCCAGGGGTGGCGGCTGCGGCAAAGACCACCCCCTGCCCGGCCCGCCCGGCGAGGGGTTTGAGCACCACCTCCCCCTGGTGGCGGGCAAAGTCCGCCAGGATGTCCACCCGGCTGCTCACCACCGTGGGAGCCATCAGGTGGCCGAAACGGAGGGAGCTGAGCTTTTCATTCCAGGCCCGCAGCGACGCGGGCCGATTCACCACCCGCACGCCCCGCCGCTCCGCCAGCTCCAACAGATGGGTGGCGTAGAGGTAGGCCTCATCCACCGGTGGATCCTTCCGCATCCACACCACGGGGAACTGATCCACGGGCATTCTTCGGGGGGAGCCCGGGCGTACCCAGGGATCGGGCACCACCCACTGGCCCGCCACCGTGTCCATGGGGGCCAGCTCCAGGGGGCAGGCCCGCACCCAGGCCCCATAGCCGCCATCCGGGTGGGGTTCGGCGGAGAGATCGGCCAATGTGCAGCACCAGGCCTGGCCTCCGGCTCGCTGGAGGGCCTGCATCAGGGCCACGCTGGTGTCCTTCGCCGGATTCAGGCGGGCCAGCGGATCAATCACGAAGAGCTGGCGGCTGGCAGCCAGCGGCGGAGCGGCGTCCTGGCTCACCCCTGCCGTCCCAGGAGGGCATCCAGCTGGCCTCGGCGCTCGAGGGCATGCAGGTCGTCGCAGCCGCCGATGCCCTGGTCGTTGATGAAGATCTGGGGCAGGCTGCTGCGGCCATCCGCCCGTTGGGTCATCTGGCGGCGGGCATCGTCGTCGCCGTCGATGCCGTATTCGGTGTAGGCCACCCCCTTGCGGTCGAGCAGGTTCTTGGCCCGGATGCAGAAGGGGCAGAACCGCCAGGTGTAGATCTCCACCTTGGCTGAGGGATGGGCAGCCGCAGAGGCTTCCGGAGCCATGGGGCATCGATCCGAGTCGGAACCGATCCTAGGCACTGTCCTGATACGGTCGGGGCATGGAACCTGGGCGCACCATGCTCGATCTCACCGACTTCAAACGGGACCTCTCCGAACTCAGCGACCGCCTGGGCCAAGCCCAGGACTGTCT
This sequence comes from Cyanobacteriota bacterium, assembly GCA_035285785.1. Taxonomy (GTDB): domain Bacteria; phylum Cyanobacteriota; class Cyanobacteriia; order PCC-6307; family Cyanobiaceae; genus Cyanobium. The sequence continues at coordinate 23,953 of JAYKJF010000012.1, read as the reverse complement.
TTGACGTCCCTGCCCTGAAAGCACGGCAGCAGGATCTGGAACAGCTGGCGTCCCAGCCTGGCTTCTGGGACGACCAGGCCCAGGCCCAGCGCCAGATGCGCCAACTGGATGAAGTGAAGGCCCAGCTCGAGCAGCTGGCCCGCTGGACCGCCCTGGTGGACGACGCCAGGGCCACCCAGGAGCTCTATGAGCTCGAACCGGATGAGGAGCTCCTCGGGGAGGGCCACCAGGGGCTGGAGCGCCTGCGGGCCGACCTCGACCGCTGGGAGTTGGAGCGCCTGCTGAGCGGCACCTACGACAAGGAGGGGGCGGTGCTCACCATCAGCGCCGGCGCCGGCGGCACCGATGCCCAGGACTGGGCCCTCATGCTCATGCGCATGTACACCCGCTGGGCGGAAGACCACGGCATGAAGGTGAGCGTGGATGAGATCAGCGAGGGGGAGGAAGCGGGCATCAAGAGCTGCACGATCGAGATCGATGGGCGCTACGCCTACGGCTACCTGCGCAATGAGAAGGGCACCCACCGCCTGGTGCGCATCTCGCCCTTCAACGCCAACGACAAGCGTCAGACGAGCTTCGCCGGGGTGGAGGTGATGCCCAAACTCGAGGAGCAGCCCGATCTGGAGATTCCGGACAAGGATCTGGAGATCACCACGTCGCGATCGGGCGGCGCCGGGGGGCAGAACGTGAACAAGGTGGAAACGGCCGTGCGCATCCTGCACGTGCCCACGGGGCTGGCGGTGCGTTGCACCCAGGAGCGCTCCCAGCTCCAGAACAAGGAGAAGGCCATGGCCCTGCTGAAGGCCAAATTGATGGTGATCGCCCAGGAGCAGCGGGCGGCGGAGATCGCCGACATCCGCGGCGACATCGTGGAAGCGGCCTGGGGCAACCAGATCCGCAACTACGTGTTTCACCCCTACCAAATGGTGAAAGATCTGCGCACGAGCGAAGAAACCACCGATGTGCAAGGGGTGATGGACGGGGATCTGGATCCCTTCATCCAAAGCCTGCTGCGCCAGGGGGTGGAAGTGGGCACGGCGGCCTAGCCCCGGCCCCTCCTGCCCCCCCTACCGGATCACCCCATGGCACCCGAACCCTCCCCACCAACCCCGGAGAAGCCCGAAGCGTCGGCGGGCTTCGTGAAGCTGGCCATGCGCAACATGGTGCGCAAGGGACGCCAGAGCCTGTTCCACTTCGGCCTGACGGCGGTGGGCCTGAGTGCGTTCCTGCTTCTGATCGCCTGGCTGGGGCGGCCCCACACCCCCCTGTAACCCATGGCCGATCTGGAGATCGACCTCGCCTTTGCCGTGGACCCACCGGTGGAACCGGGCGGGGCCTGGGCCAGCGCCGATCCCCTGATCGCGGCAGAGGGGGCGGAAGCCACCTGGAGCGCCTGCGTGGGCCGCTGGCTGACGCTGCTGGCCCCCGAGCTTCCGGGTCGGCTCCAGGCCCCCGCCTACTCCCTGGGCCTGAGCCTGGTGGACGACGCCGCCATCGCTGCGCTCAACAGCTCCTGGCGGCAGAAGGAGGGCCCCACTGACGTGCTGGCCTTCGCGGCTCAGGAGGGGGCCCCTCCCCTGCCCGATCCCAGCGGCTCCGGGCCCCTGGAGCTGGGCGACATCGTGATCTCACTGGACACGGCCGCCCGTCAGGCGCAGGAGGCGGGACACGACCTCCCCCAGGAACTGCTGTTTCTGGCCACCCATGGCCTGCTGCACCTGCTGGGCTGGGACCATCCGGATGCGCCCTCCCTGGAGGCCATGCTCAGCCGCCAGAACGATCTGCTGTCCCAGACGGCCCACTTGTTCCATGGGACGGGTGAACATTGCGGAGGGGAATCTCCGAGGTAAGGTGCCGCCATCTCCATCACCGGTGAGGAGTGGTTTTCCCCGTTCCTGATCACCAGCCCACCCCACTGCGGGAGGTGGGTGTGGACCTCCACCAGCGAGGGCGTCGCCTCAGGGTTGGAGCCTGGAAAATTGCCGGAGATCTTCCCTCCAGCTTTCGCTATGCCGCCCAGGGGCTGGCCTACGGCTTTGCCAGCCAGCGCAATTTCCGCATCCATGTGGGCATGGGGCTGGTGGTGTTCTGCCTGGGTCTGTGGCTGCAGCTCAGCCTCGATCGTCTGGCGGTGCTGGTGCTCACCGTGGCCGCCGTGCTGGTGCTGGAGCTTCTGAACACCGCCACGGAAGCGGTGGTCGACCTGGCCATCGGCCGCAAATTCCACCCCCTGGCGCGCATCGCCAAGGACTGTGCTGCCGCTGCTGTGCTGGTGGCAGCCATCTCCTCCCTGCTCATTGCCCTGCTCCTCCTCGTTCCCCCCCTGCTCCACCGTTTTGGTCTCTTGCCTGCCTGAGGAGGCGCCATGCTTCTGGTGATCGACAACTACGACAGCTTCACCTTCAACCTGGTGCAATACCTGGGTGAGCTGGCGCCAACCCACCCCCTGGCGGCGGATGTGCGTGTGGAGCGCAACGATGCCCTCTCCCTGGCGGAGATCCGCCGGCTGGCCCCCCAGGCCGTTCTGATCTCCCCCGGCCCGGGGGATCCGGATCAGGCCGGGGTGTGCCTGGAGGTGTTGCGGGAGCTGGGCCCCGAGCTGCCGATCCTGGGCGTGTGCCTGGGCCATCAGTGCCTGGGCCAGGTGTTCGGCGGCCAGGTGGTGCGGGCCCGGGAATTAATGCATGGCAAAACCTCCGCCGTGCACCACAGCGGCGCGGGGGTGTTCGAGGGGCTGCCGGAGCCGCTCACCGCCACCCGCTACCACAGCCTGATCGTCGACCGGCCCACCCTTCCGGAGGCACTGGAAGTGACGGCCTGGCTGGAGGACGGCACGATCATGGGTCTGCGCCACCGTCAGTGGCCCCATCTTCAGGGGGTGCAATTTCACCCGGAAAGCGTGCTCACCGAGAGCGGCCATGCCCTGCTGGCCAATTTTCTGCGCCAGGCGGAGCGCTTCCCTGCCCACCAACACTGCTAGTTTCGCGCCCAGCCGCTGTGCGGCCCCTGTCCTGACGCCCGTTCCCCCGTGCCTGTGCGCTCCAGCCTGCTCGCCCTGGCCCTGTTGAGCTTGTCACCAGGGCTTCCCCCGGCCCAGGCCGGTGGCGGCGTGACGATCACCAGCTATGGCCACAGCGCCCTGCTGATCGAGGGGGGTGGGGCCCGGGTGCTGCTGAACCCCTTTCGCGCCGTGGGCTGTGCCGCCGGATTGGCGGAGCCCCGGGTGCGTGCCGATGTGATTCTGGCCAGCAGTCGGCTGAAGGATGAGGGGGCCGCCGTGGCCAGCGGTCGTTTTCTCAGCGCCCCTGGCTCCTACAAGGTGGCCGGCCTGCAGATCGAGGGGGTCGGCGTGCCCCACGATCGGGTGGATGGTCGGCGTTTTGGCCAGTCCACCGTCTGGCGCTGGCGCCAGGGAGGGCTCGACTTCGCCCATCTCGGCGGCACGGCAGGCGCCATCAGCCCGGCCGACCGGGTGCTCCTCGGCCGGCCCGATGTGCTGGTGATCGGCGTGGGGGGTGGGGCCAAGGTGTACACCGGTGAGGAGGCCGCCGCGGTGGTGCGCGACCTGAATCCTCGGCGGGTGATTCCCGTGCAGTATCTGCGCGGCGGCACGCCTCCGGCCAATTGCGATCAGGGGCGCCTGCAGCCCTTCCTCGATGCTCTGGGCAGCACCACCGTTCGCCAGGTTGGACCCAGCCTCAGCCTCACCCCGCCCCTTGGGGAGGGCACGGTGGTGGAGGTGATGCGCTGAACCACCTCTCGGTAGCCATTGTCGGGGCCGGGAGCGCGGGCCTGCTGCTGGCGGCCCTGCTGCACCGGCAGGGCCACCGGGTGCAGGTGTTTGAAAAGGCCGATGGGGTGCGCACCGACGGCTGCGGCATCCTGCTCGTGAAGAGCGGCGTGGAGGCCATTGCCGCCAGTGCCATCCCCGGTTTGTTGGATCGCCTTCTGGCCGAGGGGTTGCCCGTGAGCCGCTTTGTGGTGCGCAACCTGCGGGGGGATCTGATTGAAAGCGCCCCTGCGGAGCGGGAGGCCGGGGAGCTTCCCTCCCTGTTGATCCATCGGCGGGCCATCCTGGAGGCCCTGGCCGAGGCCCTGCCCGCGGAGGTGCTCGTGCCCGGCGCCGAACTCCTCAGCTGGCAGCAGACCCTCCAGGGGGAGCCGGCCCTGGAGGCCACCTTTGCCGACGGGCGCCGCTGGACGGGTGATCTGCTCGTGGGGGCAGATGGGCTTTTTTCCAAGGCGGCGCCTCTGGTGGCACCGGAGCGGCGGCTCAACTACCTGGGAGATCGGGTCTGGCGTGGAGTGGTGCCCGATGGAACCTTCTGTCGGGATGGGGAGTTTTTTGTGTATGCCAGGGGCCGGGGGGTTTACGCCAACGTCTTTGATCTCGGAGTCGACAGCCAGGGCCAGCCCCTCACCCATTGGGGGTTTTTCCAGGAGGAGCCCCTGCCCGCCGAACGGGAGGAGCAGCGCCGCCTCCTGGGCGAACCGGTTCCGGAGGACGCCCTGGCCAAGGTGCCGGCGGATCTGGCGGAGCTGATTCGCCGCACCCCTCCCGAGGCCCAGGTGGCGAATTGGTCGTTCGACATCGATCCTCTCCCCCGGCTGCGGCGGGGCCGGGCGGTGTTGATCGGCGATGCGGCCCATGCCATGAGCTCCTCCCAGGCCCGGGGGATGACGGCGGGTCTGGAGGATGCGGTGGAGCTGGCCCGCGCGCTGGAGCCCCAGCGAACCGGGGCGAACGGCTGCCCGCCAAACCTGGACGGGGCCCTCCAGATCTGGGAAGCGAAGCGCCTGCCCGTGGTGCACGGCTACCAGGAACGCAGCCGGGCGGTCAGCGCCCGCACCGGCCGCCGCCGCCCCCCCCAGGTGGCCGCTCCCGCCGATGCACCGGCCCCCTGATTGAGAGCACTCCTCCAGCAGCGCTCCGTTTCACACGCTGCGTTGGCCCGCCACATCCTGATAGGCCTGCCAGAACTGTTCCATCTGCCCGCGGGTGCCGATGCTCACCCGCAGGGATCCATCGATCAGGGGCTTGCCCGCCATGGAACGCACCAGAATCCCCTCCTCCCGCAGACCCTGCTCCACCGCCGCCACCGGCGCATCGGGCCAGATCAACAGGTAGTTGCCCCCATCCACGTGGTGCCGCACCCCGGCCCGCGCCAGTTCGCCGGCCAGCCACTCGCGGGCTTCGAGCACCGCCTCCACATAGGTGTCCACGTAGGCCTGGTCTGCCAAGGCGGCGAAGGCGGCGGTGACGGCAAAACTGTTCACGTCATAGGGACCGGTGACCCGGCTGATCCGATCCACCACCTCCGGGCATCCCAGGGCAAACCCGATGCGCAGCCCCGCCAGCCCTGCGGTTTTAGAGAGCGACCGGAGCACCAGCAGATTGGGATGGAACCGGAACGCATCGCCCGTGCCAGCCGTCTCCGCCCGTTCCGCCAGCAGGGGGAGCACGCTGTCGCCACTGAAGGCCTCATAGAGCTCATCCACCACCACCAGGGTTTGGGGGGCCGCGGCGGCCAGTTCGAGAATCCGGGCGGGGGCCAGGCGGGTGCCCGTGGGGTTGTTGGGATTGCAGATCAGCAGCAGCCGCGGGGGGGGCTGAGGATCGGGCCCGGGAGGCCGAAGAGCTGCGCGGATCTCCTCCAGAGGGAAGGAAAAACAAGGCAAGTGATAGGGGATGGCCTCGATCTCCATCCCCTGCATGCGGGCGCAGGGGGCGTAGTAGCCAAAGGTGGGCGAGGTGGTGAGCAGGCGGTCCCCCGCACGGCCATAGGCATGGAACACGGCGTGGAGGGCCCCATCCACGCCGTTGAAGAGGCCCACCTGATCGGTGCTGAGGTGGCTTTTGGCCCCCCCCAGGGCCGCTACCACCGCCTCCCGCAGGCCGTCGTACTCGGGGTAGACGGCGTACTGATCCGGGGAGATGGCCCGGATCGCTTCCACCACCGTGGGGCTCGGGCCCAGGGTGTTCTCGTTGAAATCGAGGCGCAGCAGTCCCCGGCGCCCCTCCAATGGGGCGCTGTAGGCCTGCAGGCCCTCCACATCGGGGCGGGCAGGGGGGAAGGGGGAATCTGTGGACGGGGCAACGGCCATGAAACTGGAGCCTGGCGCCTGCGTTCAGGGTAGGCCTGATGGGTCGCGCGTCGACCTGGCCACGAGCCCTTGCCAACAGGCCACCCGGAAACCGAGCATGGTGGGGGCTTCTTTTTCTGTCGTCACACCATGCCAACTGAGCGCACCTTCCTTGCCATCAAGCCCGATGGCGTGCAGCGTGGTCTGGTGGGGGAGATCATCGGGCGCTTTGAGCGCAAGGGGTTCAAGCTGGTCGGTCTCAAGCAGCTCACCCCGAGTCGGGAGCTGGCTGAGAGCCACTACGCCGTGCACCGTGAGCGGCCCTTCTTTGCCGGCCTCGTGGCGTTCATCACCAGTGGCCCGGTGGTGGCCATGGTGTGGGAGGGAGATGGGGTGATCGCTGCAGCCCGGCTGATGATCGGGGCCACGAAACCGCTGGAGGCCGCTCCCGGCACCATTCGTGGTGATCTGGCCGTGAACATCGGCCGAAATGTGATCCATGGATCCGACGGCGCGGAAACGGCCGTCCAGGAGATTGCCCTGTGGTTCGCCCCAGGCGAGCTGAGCGACTGGCAGCCTGCGGATCAGTGCTGGCGGGTTGAGCAAGGGTGATGTTCAGTGGCATGTTGGCGGACGTTCCTGACGGCATGCCACGAACCTTTCAGCCCAACCCCATGTCCGGAGAGCTTGCAGCTTGATCTCCTTCCTCTCCTTTCCTCGTCGTCTGTTTGCCCAGATCGTCAAGCCGTTTCGTGATCAGAAACCGGCGAGCATTTTGGTGCGGCAAACGGCAAGAAAAGAATGGAAACTCATCGTCCTGAATCTGTTCTGCGCCATCCTGCAGGCCCTCACCGAAGGTTTAACCCTGGGGGTGATGTTCTTTGCGGTTGAAGTGTTATCGAAGCCGGCGGGCAGCGTCTTCTCGATCAGCAGTTATCCGTTTTTCAGGTCTGTCCCCCAGGTTCATCAATGGATCAGCCAGGTTTCAAGCCTGCAGGCCTTCTCCCTGCTCCTCTGCCTGGCGGTGATCCTGAAGTTGATTCAGGCTGGAGCCATGGCCTTGGCGTCCATCTCGATCGGCTATTTCGGTAATCGCGTTTCCAGCCAACTCACCTCCAGGCTTCATTCCCATATCCTGGATTATACCTATTCCTGCGCGAGTCGCTTCCGGGTTGGCGATCTCCAGTATGTCACTGGTGCCTCTCCAGCGGCCATTATTACGGACATCAAGAGTTACAGCAATCTTGTTGCTAATGTCTTTCTGCTTTTCACCTATCTGGCGGTTCTGATTCGCCTGTCTCCATGGCTGCTCATCGCGGCGGTGTTGATGGGTGCGGTATCTCTTCTTGTGCAGCACAATCTGCTGCCTCTGATTGGACAACGGGCAAAAATTGCAGCTGATCTAGGGATTGAGCTGGGCAGTCGGATGACCGAAAACATACAGGGTCTCAGGCTTCTGCACACCAGCGGCTTTCTGGATGAGGCGGCAGCGGAGGTTGATCGACAAGCGAAGAATTACGAACTCAATGCCAGGGGGCAGGTGAGGCTGGGGTCTGTCAATGGCCCAATCACACTGATTCTGCCGATCCTGATGATTGCAGGAATCGCCTGGCTCAGTATTTTATTTTTTGGGCAGAAGAGCTCGGGGATCCTGCCAAGCCTTGTCACGTTTGTGATCGCCCTCCAACGCCTCAACGGAAGCATTGGTGGCCTTTCGGATCTGATCATGGGCCGGAAGACAAATTCGGCCAATCTGGATGTATTAAATAACTTCCTCTACAGGGGCGACAAGGAGTTCCGTCGAAAAACCGGACAGCCATTCACTGGGATCAAAAATGGCATCAAGCTCGTCAATGTCGATCTGTCCTATTCCTCCTCGTCTGGCCCCGCCCTTCAGTCGGTCAACATTGATCTGCCTCGGGGCCATACGATCGCCCTGGTTGGCAGCAGCGGGGCCGGGAAAAGCTCCATTGCCGATCTGCTCGCGGGCTTGTATGAGCCCACCAACGGTCATATTGTTATCGATGGCAAAGATCTGAAGGATTATGATCCCTCAACCTGGCAGAAAAGAATTGGCGTGGTGAGCCAGGACACCTTTCTTTTCAACGCTTCCATTGCCAATAACATCACCTTTGGCACCCCTGGAGCCACAAGGGCCGATATGGAGTTTGCGGCCCAGCAAGCCCAGGCGTCCACATTCATTGCCAACCTGCCCCAGGGTTTCGACACCATGGTGGGTGAGCGCGGCTATCGATTAAGCGGTGGCCAGCGTCAACGACTTTCCCTTGCGCGGGCCATTCTCCGGGATCCGGATCTGCTGATTCTGGATGAGGCCACCAGCGCGCTCGATACGGAAAGTGAGCGGCTAGTGCAACAGGCCATCGACCAATTTGATCGGAAATACACCATTCTTGTGATCGCTCACCGGTTAAGCACGATTGTGAATGCAGATAAAATTTATGTGCTCGACCATGGCCGCGTGATCGAGGAGGGCAATCACCACGATCTCCTCGATCAGGATGGGCGCTACGCGCGCCTCTGGCATCAGCAGAGCAAGGCGATCAAACCCAAAAAAGTGCCCTCCTGATTGTTTCCCCCTCGTTCTGTTGAAAGCGATCAGGGGAAAAATCCCTGAGCCGTTCTCTTGAAAGCGGATCCAGCGGACGCTGGCCCACCGCTGCGGCGATCAGGTGCGCGCTGATGGCGGCCAGGAGCACCCCATTGCGGTGATGGCCCACGGCCATCCAGAGCCCCGGCATGGGGCCGGCACCAAGCAGGGGCCCTTGATCGGGCGTGCAGGGGCGGAAGCCCCACCACCGCTCCATGGCTGGCCAGAGGCGGGCTTCCGGGAGCAAGGCGGCCACACCCTCCTCCAGCTGCCGTTGGCCCAGCGGCGTGAGTCCGGGCTCGAACCCCGCTTCCGGTTCCGTGGTGGCTCCCACCACCACCAGCCCATCCCCTCGCGGCACCAGATAGGTGCCCGGGCCAAACAGCACCCGGGGCAGGGCCTGCCTGGGCCCCTGCAGGGAGAGCATCTGCCCTTTGACGGGAAAGACGGGCACCTCGGGAAGCAGCTGGGCCGCCCAGGCCCCACAGGTGAGCACCGCCCTCTGGCAGGGCACCGTATGCAGCTCCCCATCCGCGCGCCGCACCCGCACTCCTGCCAAGCCGGCGCCTGCAGAGGAGGTGGACAGCAGGCCCTCCACCTCACTCCCTTCCTCAAACGCCACCCCCCGAACCACACAGGCCGCCTCGAGCGCTCGCATCAGGCAGCGGCGGTTGTCCATCTGGCCGTCCTGGGGGAAGAGCAGACCCACGGGCCAACGGGGGCCGATCCCCGGCACCTCCCGCTCCAGATCCGCCCGCTCCAGGGGTTCCCCGAAGGATGCGGTGGGATAGGCCTGCCGTTCCGCGGTGCTGCCAAAGGGCACCACGATGCCCGTGGACTGGAGGCCGCAGGAGAGCCCACTATCGGCTTCGATGCTCGCCACCCAGCGGGGGATGAGGGCCAGGCTGGACTGGCCCAGGGCCAGCAGGGGCCCCGTTAATCCCTCGGCGTGGGGCGCCAGCATCCCGGCCGCCACAAATCCTGCCGCCTCGGTGCGCCGCCGGCTGAGCACGCGCACCGCCTCTCCCGCCCGGGCGAGGGCATGGGCGATGGACAAGCCCATCAGCCCCCCGCCAAGAATCACCACCGGGTCGGACAGCACGCAGGCCCCCAAGGTCGCCATGGGAAAGCTAAAGGCTTGTCCAGACCTGCCTATGATCGGCGGCTCCGCCCCTGGCGGCCCGCCCGACCCGATCGCGCCCCATGGCCAGCGCCGCCACTTCCGCCGCACCGTCCTCCGCACCCGCCACTGCTCCTTCCACCCTTCCGGCCTGGGAGGCCGTCATCGGCCTGGAAATCCATGTGCAGTTGTGCACGGCCAGCAAGATCTTCAGCCCCGCTTCCACCAACTTCGGGGATGAACCCAACTCCCACATCGATCCCCTCGTGTGCGGTCTGCCCGGCACCTTGCCCGTGCTCAATGAAAAGGTGCTGGAGTATGCGGTGAAGGCCTCCTTGGCCCTCAACATGCAGATCGCCAAGCACAGCAAATTTGATCGCAAACAATATTTCTATCCCGATCTTCCCAAGAACTATCAGATCTCTCAGTACGACGAGCCCATCGGCTCCGAGGGAGCCATTGAGGTGGAAGTGGCCGAGAAGGGCAAGGACACCTACCTCAAAACCATCGGCATTGAGCGCCTCCACATGGAGGAGGATGCGGGCAAGCTGGTGCACGCCGGCAGCGACAGGCTGGCGGGAAGCAGCCACTCCCTGGTGGATTACAACCGGGCGGGCGTGGCCCTGGCTGAAATCGTGAGCAAGCCCGATCTGCGCACCGGCCGGGAAGCGGCGGAATATGCGGCAGAGGTGCGGCGCATCATGCGCTATCTCGGCGTCAGCGATGGCAACATGCAGGAAGGTTCCCTGCGTTGCGACGTCAACATCTCGGTGCGGCGCGGGCCGGATGCCCCCTTCGGTGTGAAGGTGGAGATCAAGAACATGAACTCCTTCTCCGCCATCCAGAAGGCCTGCGACTATGAGATCCAGCGCCAGATTCAGGCGATCGAAGCCGGTGAGCCGATCCGCCAGGAAACGCGCCTGTGGGATGAGGGCAAACAGCTCACCAAGGCCATGCGCAGCAAGGAGGGGAGCAGCGATTACCGCTATTTCCCCGAACCCGACCTTGGGCCGATCGAGGTGAGCGAGCAACAGCGGGAGGCCTGGCGGGCCGAACTTCCGGAACTGCCCGCCGCCAAGCGCCATCGCTATGCCGACAGCCTGGGCCTGTCGATCTACGACGCGAGGGTGCTCACGGACGAGCGGCCGATGGCGGAGTATTTCGAAGCCACCGTGGCCGCAGGGGCCGACCCCAAGTTGGCCGCCAACTGGATCACCGGCGACATCGCCGCCCACGTGAACGGCCAGCGGCTCTCCTACGACAGCCTGCCCCTGCGGCCCGCTGAGCTGGCGGAACTGGTGGGCCTGATCAGCAAGGGCACCATCAGCGGCAAGATCGCCAAGGAATTGCTGCCCGATCTCCTGCAGAACGGGGGGTCGGCCCAGGCCCTGGTGGAGGCCAAGGGGCTGGGGATGATCAGCGATCCAGCCGAGATCACCGCCATCGTGGACGCGCTCCTGGCCGCCCATCCTGCCGAGGTGGAGGCCTTCCGTGGGGGCAAGAACAAGCTGCAGGGCTTCTTCGTGGGGCAGCTGATGAAACGCACGGGGGGGCGGGCCGATCCCCAACTGGCCAACCGTCTGCTGCTCGAGAGGCTCAACGGATGACCACCCCTCCCACCAAACAACAGATCCTGCAGGCCCTGGATGGGGAGCTGCGCCGGGGGAGCCTGAGTCAGGAGTCGTTGCGCTCCTACCTCGACCGGGACCTGCCGGTGCAGGTGCGCATCGAGCTGGAGTGGATGCTGTATGCCATCCGCCAGTTGGATGAGCATCGCGAGCGGTTGGTGCAGCGACTGGGCGAGTTCACCCGCTGATCTGCGGTGGGCCGGGGGAGGCGGCGGCGAGGGCGGCGTCCACCCGGGCTTCCAGCTCTGAGGGCGCACCGGCGGTGGACACCACCCGATCGGCGCGGGCGAGTTTCTCCGCCATCGGCCATTGGGCGCGAAGGCGGGCCAGGGCGGCCGCCCGGCTGAGGCCATCCCGGGCCTGCAGGCGCCGCAGCTGCTCCTCTTCGCCGCCACACTCCACCACCCAGATCTCCGTGCAGAGCGATTCCAGCCCCGCTTCAAAGAGCAAAGGGATCATCAGCACCACCACAGGCTCCGCCGTCAGGCGCTCCAGTTCCGCCTGAAACCCAGCGCGCACCAGGGGGTGCACCAGCTGCTCCAGCCAGCGGCGTTCCGCCGGATCGGCAAACACCAGTCGGGCCAAGGCCGGGCGATCCACGGAGGGGGGGCTGTCGCCGGCTTGCACCGTCCTGCCATAACGCTGGAGCACCGCCTGGGTGGCCGCCGTTCCAGGCGCCAGGGCCAGGCGGGCCAGCTGATCCGCATCCACCACCGGGATCCCGTGCCGTTCGGCCAGCACCCGGCCCACGGTGCTCTTCCCCGTGGCGATGCCTCCCGTGAGCCCGATCCGTCGTGCCTGGCCCATCCAGCCGATCAGCCTATGGCGGCCACACCAGCCTAGGTCGTCTGCTGCGCTGTAATTGGAGGTGAATCGCTCCCCGGTATGGATCCCGCTCCCCTGCTTGAGGCGCTGCACTGGCGCTATGCGGTGAAGCTGTTTGATGGGGAGCGCACCATCCCGGCGGCCACCTGGGCGGCCCTGGAGGACGCCCTGGTGCTGTCTCCGTCGTCCTATGGGCTCCAGCCCTGGAAGTTTCTGGTGATCACCGATCCGGCCCTGCGGGCCGAGCTTCGGCCCCACTCCTGGAACCAGTCGCAGATCACCGATTGCTCCCATCTGGTGGTGTTTCTCCAGCAGCGCACCGTGCAGGAGCAGGATCTGCAGCGCCTGCTCGATTGCACGGCCGCGGAGCGGGGTGTGCCTGGGGAGAGCCTCTCCGGCTATGGGGATCTGATGCGCAAAGACCTGGTGGATGGCCCCCGCAGCCAGCGCATCGGCACCTGGGCCTCCAATCAGGTGTACATCGCCCTGGGGAACCTGCTCACCAGCGCGGCCCTGCTTGGGGTGGACACCTGCCCCATCGAGGGCTTCAGCCCCCCCGATTACGACCGGATTCTTGGCCTGGCGTCCACCCCCTACCAATCCTGTGTGGTGTGTGCCTGCGGCTACCGCCACGGGGACGATCGTTACGCCACCTTGAAGAAGGTGCGTTACCCCGCCGCCGAATTGATCGAGCGTCGCTAGATCTGGGATTCAGCCTTGCGGTGGTGAGCCCAGGCCATGGAGAAAGACGCGATCATCCAGCGGGCCAGAGGATTCTGCGCCCCCTTTCGCATCAGCGATGGCCAGGGCTTCCAGCTGAAGGCGGTGAATCCTGCCGACACGCTCCAGTTGGATCCCAGCAACAAGGAGGCCGCTCAGGCGGTGCTCAGGGAGGGGGTGGAGATCCTTTCCGAGCTCCAGGACAAGCTCTATGCCCAGGACCGATGGGCCGTGCTGCTGATCTTCCAGGCCATGGATGCGGCCGGAAAGGACAGCACCATCAAGCATGTGATGAGTGGGGTGAATCCCCAGGGCTGCCAGGTGACCGCGTTCAAATCGCCCAGCGCGGAGGAGCTGGATCACGACTATCTCTGGCGGTGCCAGCGGCACCTGCCCGAGCGGGGCCGGATCGGGATCTTCAATCGCAGCTACTACGAGGAAACCCTGGTGGTGCGGGTGCACCCCGAGCTCCTGGCGCGCCAGAGCCTGCCCCCCCAGCGCCTGGGCCCCCAGATCTGGCAGGAACGGTTCCACGACATCCGCCATTTCGAGGCGTATCTGGGCCGCAACGGGGTGGTGGTGCGGAAGTTTTTCCTGCATGTCTCCAAGCAGGAACAGAAAAAGCGCTTCCTCAAACGACTGGATGAGCCGGAAAAACATTGGAAATTTTCCGCGGCGGATGTGCGCGAACGGGGCCATTGGCAGGCCTACATGCACGCCTATGAAGAGATGATTCAGCACACCGCCAGTGAGGAGGCTCCCTGGTACGTGGTGCCTGCCGATCACAAATGGTTCACCCGCCTAGTGGTGGCTGCCGCCGTGATCGACACCCTTCTCTCCCTCGACCTGCACTATCCCGCCGTCAGCCCGGAGATGCGCAACGATCTGGAGGCGGCCCGCCGGGAGCTGGAGGCGGAAGGGTGAATCCCGACCCTTGGCCAACCCGGACCGTGAAGGGGAAAGGGGAGTATGCTTTTTTCATGGATCACCAAGTCGCTCTCTCGAGAGAGTGATGGCAAAACCATAATTTCCCGTCTAATCCAACCATGACCCGACGTGCATCGCAGCAGCGGCTTTTGAGCCGTCTCAACGCCTCTGGGGTGATCGCCCCCCAGGCCCGCCCCAGCGAAACCCCCACCACCCTCCAGTGCACCCACCAGGAACCCACCTGGGAAGAACTGCTGGGTCGGCGCTGAAGGAGCGCCCGGCACCATGGGTCTGGGGCGCCTCGCTTGTTTTGATGAGCGAAAGCGCCTGCGTCGCGCCCTGCTTCTGGGGGTGGCGTTCACCGCCCTTTTGCTGCCGATCCTCCATTCCCAGGAAGCTTTTCTTCTGGGTTTCCTGATCGCCATCGGTCAGGATCAGATCCTGTTCTTTCGCGAAGCCCTGCGGCTGGATGCTCCCCAGACCCGTGCCCTCTTTGGCCATGGGCTCTCGAGGCGGGCCCTCCTGGTGAAGGCCACCGTGGTGTTCACCTTTCTGAGCATCGGGGTGCTCACCTTGTTTATCAACAATCTCCAGCATCAGCTCACCCTGCTTCCCTTTGCGCTCCGCACATCGGTGTATTTCGCCTGCCTGCTGGGGGTGTGGTTGCAGATGCACAACAGCTTCGCCCTGCTCTACGCCAAGTTGTATTTCAGTTTGAATCCCCTCCCTGCCGCCGACGGACCCAATCCCCAGGGATTTTTGTTTGCCGGTTCCGATGAGCCGCTCTTCAGCGATTTCCTTTATGTGTCGTACGCAGTCGGCCTGACCTACGCCATGAGCGACACCAGCCTGGAGGACAGCCAGGTGCGGCGGATTGTGCTGGTGCATGCCCTGGTGAGCTTCCTGTTTCTCTCCATCGTGCTCTCGGAAGTGATTCATCTGCTGGGATCGCTCTGAAGGAAGCCCTTTCACACCACGGCACCCATCGGGGGCGGGCCCGCCAGAGATGGCCACGATCCGCCAAGCTGGGCCCACGTTTTCGCTTGAACCGTGCAACGCCGGGCTCTGCTGCGCTTGCTCCCAGCTGGTCTGATGGCGGGGGGCTTTCTCCACCTCTCGCTGAAGCCTGGCCTCTCCCAGAGCAGCCCCCCTGCCTCCACCGGCAACGCCCGAGCCACCCTGCGGTTTCTGGCCGTGGCCGACACGGGCAGTGGCGACGCCAATCAACGGGCCCTGGGGCAGCAGATGGCAGCGGTGCATCGGCGCCAGCCCGTGGATCTGGTGATCCTGGGGGGCGACAACATCTACCCCTCCGGCAATCTGGCCCTGGTGGACAGCACCTTCCGCCGTCCCTACGGGGAGTTGCTCCGTGCAGGAGTGCCCTTCCACGCCGTGTTGGGCAACCACGACATCCGCACCGACAACGGGGTGCCCCAGGTGGCCTACAAGCCCTTCGGCATGAAGGGCCGCTTCTACACCCTGCAGCGGGGGCCGGTGGATTTCTTCATGCTCGACACCAATGGCAATGCTGATTGGCAACGGCAGATCAGCTGGCTGCGCACGGTGTTGGCCCGCAGCCGGGCCCCCTGGAAGGTGGTGGTGGGCCACCACCCCATTTATTCATCGGGTCTGTACGGCAACGATCCGCAACTGGCCGCCAAGCTCAGCACCCTGATGCGCCGTTATGGCGTGCAGCTCTATATCAATGGCCACGATCACAACTATGAGCGCAGCAAGCCCATCGATGGCATCACCTATCTGGTGGTGGGTGGAGGGGGCGCCACCCTGCGCCCCGTGATCAGCACCGCCCAGACCGCCCGGGCGGCGAGTGTGTTCAGCTTTGCCGAGATCGAGGCGAGCCCCCACGAACTGAAGCTCTGGGCCTGGGAGAAGAACGGTCGCCTGATCGACCAGGCGGTGATCGCCAAACGCAACCCAAACTCCTGAAGGTCTGGCCCGATTTTTTTAAGGGTATCGACCGATCCATGCGGGCATTCTGTAGCAACAGCGGCAACGGGAACCACCCTTGGCTCCCTTGGCTAGAACGTAGAGATCGCCCCGGTGTCCATGCCATCATCCGCCCGTCTCCAGGCCATGCAGGCCATCCTGCAGCGGCCCCCCGTGGCTGTGGAGCCAGCCGAGCCCCTGGAACAGATCTGGGCCAGCGATGTGTTCGGGCTCGAAACCATGAAGTCGGCCCTGCCCAAGGACGTGTTCAAGTCGATCCAGCGCTCGATGCGCCAGGGCAGCAAGCTCGATCTCGGCGTCGCCGACACCGTGGCCCAGGCCATGAAGGAATGGGCCACCGCCCGCGGAGCCCTGTATTACGCCCACGTGTTCTACCCCCTCACCAATCTCACCGCGGAGAAGCACGATGGCTTCATCGCGCCCCAACCCGATGGCAAGGCGATCGCCGAGTTTTCCGGCAAGCTGCTCGTGCAGGGTGAACCGGACGGGTCGTCCTTTCCCAATGGCGGACTGCGCACCACCTTTGAGGCCCGCGGCTACACGGCCTGGGATGTCACCAGTCCCGCCTGGTTGATGCGGACGCCCAACGGCGTGACGCTCTGCATCCCCACGGTGTTTGTGAGCTGGACCGGCGAAGCCCTCGACAAGAAAACTCCCCTGCTGCGCTCCAACGCCGCCATGAATGCCCAGGCCCAGCGCCTGCTGCGCCTGCTCGGGGAAACGGAGATCGCACCGGTGAATTCCAGCTGCGGGGCCGAGCAGGAGTATTTCCTGGTGGATGCGGGGTTCACGGCGCTCCGGCCCGATCTGCAACTGGCTGGCCGCACCCTCTTTGGGGCTCCACCGGCCAAGGGCCAGCAATTCGACGACCACTACTTCGGCGCCATCCCCGAGCGGATCCAGGTGTTCATGCAGGATGTGGAGCTGCAGCTCTACCGCCTCGGCATCCCCGCCAAGACCCGCCACAACGAGGTGGCCCCCGGTCAGTTTGAGATCGCGCCCTTCTTCGAGGCGGCCAACGTGGCCACCGATCACCAGCAACTGCTGATGACCGTGCTCAAGAGCACGGCGAAAAAGCATGGCCTCACCTGCCTGCTGCATGAAAAGCCCTTCGCCGGGGTGAACGGCAGCGGCAAGCACGTCAACTGGTCGATCGGCAACGCCACCCAGGGCAACCTCCTCGATCCCGGCAAGACACCCCACGCCAACCTGCAGTTTCTGCTCTTCTGTGCGGCGGTGATCCGTGGGGTGCACCGCTTCGGCCCCCTGATGCGGGCCGCCATCGCCACCGCCAGCAACGACCATCGCCTCGGGGCCAACGAGGCGCCGCCAGCCATCATGTCGGTGTATCTCGGCAGCCAGCTGGAGGATGTCTACAACCAGATCAAGAGCGGGCGGCTGGATGGATCGGCCCAGACGGCCCTGATGTCGCTGGGGGTCGATACCCTGCCGGAGCTCAACAAGGATCCGGGCGATCGCAACCGCACCTCCCCCTTCGCGTTCACCGGCAACCGCTTTGAGTTCCGGGCCGTGGGCTCCGGCCAGTCGGTGGCGGGCCCACTGGTGGTGCTCAACACCATCCTGGCCGATTCCCTGCAGTGGCTCTGCAGCGAGCTGGAAGGGCGGCTCAATGCCGGCCAGCCCCTGGAGGAGGCGGCCTTCGCCGTGCTCAAGCTCACCATGGACCAGCACGGCGCCGTGGTCTTCGGGGGAGATGGCTATTCCTCCGAGTGGCACCGGATGGCGGTGGAGGAGCGGGGTCTGGAAAATCTGCGCACCAGTGCGGATGCCCTGCCCGTGCTGGAGCGCCCCGAGATCCGCGACCTGTTCGCCCGCCAGGGGGTGCTCACACCCACCGAGCTGGAGAGCCGCTTCGAGGTGTATGCCGAGCAGTACATCCTCGCCATCGAGGTGGAGGCCAAGCTGGCCCTGCGCATCGCCCGCACCCAGATCCATCCGGCGGCAATGGAGTTTCTGGCCCGGCAGGCCAGCTCCCTGCGCGATCAGGAGGCCATCGGACTCCCCGTGGACCGCAGCCTGGTGAGCCAGGCTGCCGATCTCAACCAGCGGCTCCTGCAGAGCGCCACCGCCCTGGAGGAGGCGCTCCGCCATCCCCCCCACGACGTTCATGGCCATTTGCGCCATTGCGCCGATCGCCTCATGACCCTGCTCGGCCAGCTCCGGGAGGCGGCGGATGGGCTGGAGGGGATCGTCGCCGACGACCTCTGGCCCCTGCCCACCTACGGGGAGCTGCTGTTCATCCGCTGAGGGGCGCCTGGAGAGCGCGGTGCCCGTTCATCCGGCGAACCGACGGTTCACCTCCGTCCAGTTCACCACCGACCACCAGGCCGCAATGTAGGCGGGTCGCCGATTCTGATACGTCAGGTAGTAGGCGTGCTCCCAGACATCGAGGCCCAGCAGGGGGGTGCCGCGCTCGATGCCCGGCAGATCCATCAGGGGATTGTCCTGGTTGGCCGTGCTGGTGATGGCCAGCCCCCCATCGGCGGTTCGGATCAACCAGGCCCATCCGGATCCGAACCGGCTTGCCGCCACCTGGGTGAACTGGCTCTGCATGGCCTCCAGGGAGCCGAAGCTGGCTTCGATGGCGGCCAGCAGCTCGGGGGAGGGAGCCCCGCCCTGCCCCACGGGGGCCATGGCGGTCCAGAACTGGCTGTGGTTCCAATGCCCGCCGCCGTTGTTGCGCACCGCCACCGGAAACCGGGAGATCTGGCCCTGCAGCGCGTCCAGGTCGAGGGTTCGCAGGGCGGGGTTGGCCTTGATCTGGCCGTTCAGGTTGGCCACGTAGGCGCCGTGGTGCTTGTCGTGGTGCAGGGTCATCGTGGTGCCATCGATGGCCGGCTCCAGGGCTTCGGCGGCGTAGGGCAGGGGCGGAAGGCTGAAGTTGGCCCAGGCGGGCAGGGCGGCTCCCAGCAGCAGGAGCAGGGCCGCCAGGGGCGCCAGCCAACGCCTGGGGGAGGGATGGAACGCCATGGAGGGTAGGAACGGCGGGAGAGCCAGCTTGCCGGAGCGGTCCAGCCTCAAGGTCCCTGCCGTGGACCATTCAGCGGTTTCAATCCATCATCAGGCGCCGCACGCTGCTGAAAAACAGCTCCATTGAGCCGATCGCCAGCAGCACGCTGAGCAGATTCACGCCCCACCCGAGCAGGTAGAAGGCGGGCAGGAGCTGGGGGGCCACACCTCCCTGCAACGACGCCAGCAGGTAGTCGAGGGCCCCATCGAGCATGGAGAAGAGCGAGGCCGCAAACATGGCCAGGGAGGCTTGCAACAGCGGCTTGCTCTCCAGGTGGTCGGAGGGGAGATGCCGCGCCAGATTGATCTGGAAGTTGGCCACCAGAACCAGCACGGCAAACACGGTGATCTGGGTGAGTTGCCGCTGGCTGGCCACCTCCCGGGCTTCGAGGAGGAGATAGGCCACGGCCACCGCCCAGAGCAGGAGGCGCAGGATGGGCAGGCTCCAGCGTTGCAGCGGCAGCAGCCAGTGCTGGGGCCGAAGCCAGCCCATCCTCCCTGTGGTCTGCTTCCGGCCCATGCGGCCCGCCGACAATCCAGTGTGTGGGGAGCGTAGGTGTCGATCCATGGCCCATCCCCTTCAGGGGACACTCGGGCTCGGCCGCGGGACGTGCTGCTCAGCCTGTTCCCCTACTCAGCCTGAGCGATTGGGCGGGCTGATTTGGGCGCCATTCGCATGCGCTCTGGCAGTCTTAATGTCTGCTCCATTGTTGTCTTCAGCGTCTGTCCGGGCCTTGTCTCTCCTCCTCGACACCCAAGACTTTGGCTGCTGGCAAGCGGTGGTGGGGCAGACCCTCGGCCATCACCACAGCACCCTGCTCTCCCCCCGGGAGCCCTTTCAGGCGCGCATGCAGATCGGTCAGGTGGGCGCCTATTCCGTGTTGCGCATCACGGGCAAGGGACGGTTGCACCTCAACCGGGAGCAGGTGCACCACAGCGTGTTGTGGCTTCCCCTGCGGGGGATGAGCGAGGAGCGGGTCAATGGGGAACAGTGGCTGGCCGAACCGGGTCAGGCCCTCCTCTTCCAACCGGGCGATCAGATGGTGGGCGAAACCAGCCAGGAGTTGGAGGGGGTTTCGATTCTGATCCCCCCCCCGCTCCAGCCCCGGCCCGCCAGTCGCCAGGCTCCCCTGCTCAGTCAGGGGCCCCTGCACCAAGCGATCCTCCGCTTCGCCCGCCAGCTGGCCACCGCGGCCCTGGAGCAGCCCCTGGGAGCAGAGCAGGGTGCCGAACCGTTCACGGAGGCCCTCCGCGCCTGGACGTCCTCGGCGGATGGGCCCCTGGTGTCTGAGCGCATCACGGCCCGGCGCCGACGGGACACCGTTCACCAGGCCCGGGAATGGATGGGGCAACGGCTGCAGGAGCGTTTCGGGGTGCATGAGCTCAGCGAGGCCCTGGAGGTGTCGTCCCGCCAGCTGCAATACAGCTTTCTGCAGGAGCTTGGCCGCTCCCCCATGGCCGAGGCCAAACGGCTGCGCCTCCACCATCTCCGTGCCCTCCTGCGCGATCCCCTCCAGAGCCGGCGCAGCATCGCGGAGCTGATGGCGGCCTCCGGTCTGGTGGCCTCCGGGGTGACCTCGGCCGACTACCGCCGCTGGTGTGGCGAAAGCCCGCGCCAAACCCGGCGCCAGCTGCGCTGTTCATCGGCGCAAACGATCCCCTCAGACCGTGACAGACTGGATGCATGAGCCTCATGCACTGCCCTCTCTGTATCGGACTGGCGCTGTTGTCCGTTGTCCGGGCCGCCTCCCATCTGCTGCTGGTTGGCTTGCGTCTGGTGCCCAGAGCCGCGATCTAGCGATCAGCGCAGTAGGGATCACCGCGGTTGTGTTTTCGGCGTCAGCCCAATGAAAAAGCCGCCCCGGGGGGCGGCTGAGCGGGCCTTTCGGCGCGGGGTTCACCAGCGCTGACCGCCGCCGCCACCCGAACCGCCGCCGCTGGAGCCGCGGGGTTCGGCCTTGTTCACCCGGATGTTGCGCCCCATCCACTCCACGTCCTGCAGGTCGTCGATGGCCTTGGTTTCCTCAACGGCCGACGCCATGTCGACGAACGCAAAACCACGCTTGCGGCCGGTGTCGCGGTCGAGGGGAAGGGTGCACTTGCTGACGGAGCCGTATTCAGCAAACAGATTCTTGAGATCTTCCACTTCGGCATCGAAGGAAAGATTGCCTACGTAAATGGTCATGAAACAGAAAAGGTATGGACCGATTCGTCGAAATCCCTGGAGAAAGCTGGCCTTGGTGGAGAAGTCTTATGGAGCTCGCCGCACTGGGGTCAAAACCCGCTGAAGAGTGTTCGTTGAATCGAAATCACCCTACAGCAGCATGTGCGCAGCTCGAACCGTCCCATCTCCTGGCGGATCACCGCACGCTCACGTGCCAGGGGGGATCAGCATCCAGCAGATCGAGATGGCCACGCCACTGAAGCCCACCACCACCAGGGGCCAGCTGCTGTCGAGATCCTCCAGGCGCTGGCGCAATTTCTCCTGGGCCGGGCCCTCCTCCATCGATTCCATGGAGGCGTAGCGGCGCCCGATCCAGATCACCAGCACGAAGGCCACCAGGGTGACCACATAAGCCACCACGTACACCTGGTCGAGAAAGGTGAGAAACGGCAGGGCCGGAAGCCCATCCCGGTAGGCCTGTTGGAGGAACACCAGGGTGAGCAGCACCGTGACGGGAATGCTGGCCCGGGCATCCTGCTCATCGGGCCGCACCTTGAACACCAGCAGCACCATGGCCATCAGCACCGCCAGGGGCAGAAGCAAGCGCCAGAAGGAGGCCCAGGAGGAGGTGCCGAACGAGGTTTCAAACAGAACCAGGCTGTAATCCAGCTCCGCGCCGCCCCGGCCCAGGGTGCTGGCGTAGTGGTGGCGATATTCGGCAATCGACCACCCCTGGTTGAGCCAGCCGATGATGTGGGCAAACAGACCCATCCCGCTGTTGCGGCTGTCCGGTTCCAGGCGCAGCTCCTGGTAGGTGAGCCCGCCGTCGACGTCGTCCACCTCAAAGGCCAGGGGCAGGCTGACGCTCATGAACGGGTAGTGGCGGAAGCTGGCCTTGTCGACGTAATAGCGGCCGCGGAAGGAAAACAATTGGTAGTAACTGCCGTTGGCGAGGCGCTCCGGCACCTCCCCCACGGGCTCCAATTGGGGAGGCGCATCCGTGATCAGGGTGTTGATCAGGCCGAAGCGCTGCTCGATCGTGGTGCCCTTCGACTCCAGATAGCGCTGCAGGGGCTCCTCCCAGATCATCCAGAGGTAGCCGCTGGCCGCATAGCTGGGGATCCCCAGCTCCAGCTCGGAGGTGGTGTTGGCGTAGATCCCCACCTTCACGTGGTGGGTGGCTGATGCCAGCTCCTCCAGATCGGTGCGGGCTTCGTCGTCGCTGAGCAGGCTGCCCCGCAGGGTGCTCCAGCCACTGGGGGGCAACTGGCTCGGGTCGGTGTTGAGGGCCCGGGCGGAGGTGGCGAGGCGCAGGTTGTCGCGGCTGCGCACCTGGACGACATCGATCCGGCTGATGGCCATCAGGGCCAGAATCACGGCCAGCACCACCGCCACGAGGGCCAGGATGTTCCAGCTCTTCTGCTTCCGCACTGGCTGGCTGCCACAGGTGGGAGCGAGATTAGGGGGGCGCAGCGGCGCGGTCCTGTTGCCGCTGCTG
This sequence comes from Cyanobacteriota bacterium, assembly GCA_035285785.1. Taxonomy (GTDB): domain Bacteria; phylum Cyanobacteriota; class Cyanobacteriia; order PCC-6307; family Cyanobiaceae; genus Cyanobium. The sequence continues at coordinate 1,381 of JAYKJF010000012.1, read as the reverse complement.
CTGGTGCCAGCGATCGCGGCCTCCACCCCAGTGGCGCCACGGGCCGCAACGCGCGCGCCGGGGCCAACGGACATCGTGCTGGGTCAGTCGGCCCCGTTCAGTGGTCCTTCCGCCCAGCTGGGCCGGGATTATCGGGAGGGCGCCATGGCCTGGATCAATGCGGTGAACCGCCGCGGCGGCATCCATGGCCGTCGGCTGCGGCTCGTGAGTCTGGATGATCGCTACGAACCGTCCCTGACGGAGAAGAACACCCGCCAGTTGATCGTGGGAGAGCGGGCCCTTGTGCTCTTCGGTTATGTGGGCACCCCGACGGTGAAGGCCATCCTGCCGCTGGTGGATCAGGCCCGGATCCCCTTGGTGGCCCCCCTCACCGGGGCGCGACTGCTGCGCCAACCGTTTCGCCCCATGGTGTTCAACCTGCGGGCCAGCTACCAGGCGGAGGTGGACCAGATGGTGAATGCCCTGGTGCGCGATGGACGGCACCGCATTGCGGTGCTCCATCAGGAGGATGCCTTTGGGGAGGATGGTCTGCAGGCCACCCGAAGCGCCTTGGCGCGCCATGGCCTGAAGCCCGTGGCCATCGCCGGCGTGCGGCGCAATTCCACCGCCACTGAGGCTGCGGCCCGGCAGGTGAAGCGGGCGGATCCCAGTGCGGTGGTGATCATCAGTGCCTACCCCAGCTCGGCGGCCTTCAGCCGCGATCTGCACAACCTCGGCAGCACGGCCCAGTTGATGAATGTGTCGTTTGTGGGCACGGGTGCCCTGCAGGACGCCCTGCCGGGGGGGCAGGCCAGCGGCATCGGCGTCAGCCAGGTGGTGCCCTTCCCCTGGAATCGGCAGGTGCCGGTGGTGGCGGACTACCAACAGCACATGCAGCGCGAGCAGCGCCGGGCTCGCTTTGGCTTTTCCAGCCTGGAAGGCTTTCTGGCGGCCCGCTGGCTCACCGCCGCCCTGGAGAAGGCGGGGCCGAACCCCACACGCGAGCGGGTGGTGGCGGCCTTCGAACGCCTGCCCGAAATGGATCTGGGGGGCTTCAAGCTCAAGATCGACCCGACAGACCACCAGGCCAGCGACTTCGTCGACCTCACCTTTCTGGGGGCCCAGCGCTGGGGCCCCTGAAGACGCATAAGCCCAGCTGATCCATGCCATCGCTAGCCCTGATGGCCCCCAATCCCCCTCCTCTCGCAAGAATCCGTTACATTGCATAGGCCGGCAATCGCCGTGCCCTATTTCCGCCCTGTGGGCACCCCCTAACCGTTCTCATGACAGCCACTCTCCAACAGCGCTCCGGCGCTTCGGCGTGGAATCAGTTCTGTGAGTGGATCACCTCCACCAACAACCGCCTCTATGTGGGCTGGTTCGGCGTGCTGATGATCCCCAC
>JAYKJF010000011.1:0-32674 GCA_035285785.1 Cyanobacteriota bacterium | reverse complement strand
TGCTGCCGCCCTCCGCCTGGAGGCGTTTCTCCAGGATGGTTTGCACGGCAATGGAGGCGTGGTCGGTGCCGGGCAGGCACAGCACATTGCGGCCGCGCAGGCGCTGGAAGCGCACGATGGTGTCAATTAGCGCCGTGTTGAAGGCATGGCCCATGTGCAGGCTGCCGGTGACGTTCGGCGGCGGGATCACCACGGAAAAAGGGTCGCCCGGGGCCGCCGGATCGGGATGGAAGGCGCCGGCCGCTTCCCAGGCGGCCTGCCAACGGGCTTCAGTGCCGGCGGGGTCGTAGGTCTTGGGGAGAACGTCCTCGGGCACGGAGGCGGCGACAGCAGATGGTGTCCATGGTCGCAAAAGGGCCGGTTGTGGCGTCAGCCCACCTCAGACGCCTGCCGCCGCCAGAGCAGCCTGCAGCCGGCTGCCCGCCCGCTCCAGCAGATCGATGGACACGTTCTCCGCGGAGTCGGGGGCGCTGAGGCCAGGGAACGCTTCAAACAACCAGAGGAAAGTGCTTAGCGACACGCAAGACCATCCGCTCGCCCTCTTCACATTGTGTTACGGTAACTTCACACCTGGACACACCCATGGCTGACTCCTCTTCCCGCTTCGGCTTTGTGGCTTTTGCTGAAACCTGGAATGGCCGCCTGGCCATGCTCGGTTTTGTGATCGGTCTGGCCACCGAACTGCTCACCGGCCAGGGCATCCTCTCCCAGATCGGCCTCGGCTGATCAACGTCAGCCACGGCCTTGCAGGCCAACGGGCTTGACGAACAAAACCCCGCTCCGCGGGGTTTTTTGTTGTTCTGGCGTTGGGGAATCCCTGTGGTGGCGCTCACCCCGGCCAGCGCCAGGCCGCCCGCTCCAGCACCGTTTGCCCAGGCAGCACGGTGGCCCCCAGCTCCCGCTCCAGGCGGAGCATCCGGCAGCCAGGGCTGGCCTCCAGCGCCTGAATCAGGCCGTCGGCGTGGGCCACCACCCACACCTGGGTGCGCTCGGCCACAGCCGTAATCAACCGGGCGAGGGGCGCCAGCAGATCGGGGTGGAGGCTGTTTTCCGGTTCATTGAGCACCAGCAAGGGCGGCAGCTGGGGGCTGAACAGCGCCGCCGCCAGCAGCAGATAGCGCAGGGTGCCATCGGAGAGCTCAGCCCCCTCCAGGGGGCGCAGCAGCCCCGGCTGGTGGAGCTGAAGCCGAAAGATCGGCTGGGTGATGTCAACCCCGAGTCGACATCCGGGGAAGGCATCGGCGATGGCGCACTGCAATCCCTCCCGATCACCCACCTCCAGGATCGTCTGCAGCGCCGCGGCCAGATCGCCCCCATCGGCCGCCAAGGAGAGGGTGCGGGTGGCGAGCCGGCCCATGCGGGCAGGGGCCTGGCGATCGGTGCGGAAGCTGTCATAAAACCGCCAACTCAGGATCCTGCGCCGCAGCTGAAACACCTCCGGTGCCTCAAGGGGATCGGACACGGCGGTGAACAGACCCTCCTGGGGCGACACGTCCATCGCCAGGGGCTGGCTCCGCCCGCCCCCATCTCCGCAGCGCTCCACCACGGGGCCCGTGCGCTGAACGAGCACACTCCGAGGATGGAAGGGTCCACCGGCCCAGATCCACTCCCGCTTGATCTCCGGATCGAGCACGAAGGCGCTGGTGCTGTCGTCCGCCCGGTAGCCGAGCTCGATCGCATAGGAGAGGCTCTCCCCGGCGATGCCCAGCCGCACCCGGGCGGTCGTGGAGCGCTCAGGACCGGCCCAGAACACCGCGGGCAATCCCCCCTCAGCCGCCAGGGCAGCCACCAGATCGCCCCGGGCGGCGGCGGCCACCAGGCCCAGGGCCCGGTAGAGGTTGCTCTTGCCGCAGCCATTGGCTCCGCATACAAGAGTGAGACCGCCGAGGGGCAGGGTGAGCTGCTGCAGGGAGCGATACCCGGCCACCGCCAGATGGGTGAGGGCGAAATCCTTGGCGGCGTTTTGGGGAGGCATGGGTGGATCTTGATGGACTGGGGGATAGAACTCAGAGACGACAAGACATAGAGAACATCACGGCAATCGCCAGCCAGGATGAAGGAGTGTTACCGCCCCTCTTCCTCTCCGAGAGCCTGGTCATCCTGAAAGAGGAAAGAGCCTCTCTGCTCCATGGCCGTGATCTCCCTCGCTGATGCAGCCCGCCACACCAAGGGTCTGCCCCATCAGCTCGATGCATGGGAATGGCTCCAGCAAGCGTTGCCGGATGAGGTGCTCTCCGGGTTTGCAGAGCGCTTCCGCACCGCTCCTCCAGCTGCCCCCAAGGCGGATCTGGTGACAGCTCCACAGTGCGAAGCGCTCTTTGGTCGACCCATCACGGAGGCCCAGCTCGCCGATCTGAATGCCTGCCTGCAACGTTTCGAGATCGACACCCCCGCGCGCATCGCCCATTTCATGGCGCAGATCGCCCATGAATCGGGAGGGCTGCAATGGATGGAGGAGCTCAGCAGTGGCACCGCCTATGAAGGGCGCTTCGACCTCGGCAACACCCAGCCTGGAGATGGCCCACGGTTCAAGGGGGCGGGGGTGTTGCAGCTCACGGGCCGCGCCAACTATGCGGATTTCAGTGAATTCATTGGAGATCCACAGGTGATGGAGGGGTGCTCCTATGTGGCCAACCACTACCCCTTCACCTCAGCGGGCTTCTGGTGGCACAACAACCGCATGAATGAGGAGGTGGATGGGGGCGCCAGCTGCCGCCGCATCTCACGCCTGGTGAACGGGAGAGATCCAGCCAATGGGCTGAGCGACCGGGAGACCTACTTCGCCAAAGCCACCCAGATCTTCAGCGCCACCGCCACCCCCCAACCCACTGGGGCGAGCAAAACCCTGAACGTTCCCTACTTCTCCCAACTCGACTCCAGCACAAACCAGGCGTCGCGCATGTGCTTCAGCTCCAGCTGTGCCATGCTCGTGGCCGCTCTCAAGCCGAAAGCCCTGCCGGGCACCGACGATCAATACCTGAAGATCGTGAATCAGTTCGGCGACACCACCGATCATGCCGCCCAGATTCAGGCTCTCGAAAGCCTTGGTATCAAGGCGCGCTTCGAACCCCATGCGGATTTTTCCACCCTGGAAGAGCAGATCAATCGGGGCTTTCCTGTTCCGTGCGGCTTCATTCACAAAGGACCCGTCGACGCCCCCGTTGGCGGCGGCCACTGGCTCTGTGTGGTGGGCTACACGCCGAAATCGGTAGTCGTGAATGATCCCAATGGTGATCTTGATCTGATTTCCGGGGTGTATGGAAGCCGCAACGGGGATGGGTTGCAATACAGCCGCAAAAACTTTGGCCGCCGCTGGATGGTGGACGAAAATAACAACTACGCCTACGCGCCTGGACGGGGCTGGGCGATCATCGTAGAAGCTGTGCTGGGCTGATCCGCGTCAATCATGGCAATAGCCCACCTCCCCCTTAAGGGGAGGTTTGCAGGGATAGCGGAGGGGAATCATGATGCGATTTCCCGTGGCGAGATTGGTGAGCACAGTGTTGCCCTGCACCAACAACTCCCGACGCCACAATCCGCCATAGCGGTCTCCCCAATAACTCGGCAGCCCCGGGCGAGCGGGCGGGCGGCGCTCAAATCGACTCCGCACCCCATCCACCCAGAGGATCCGCAGCACATCGGCTGTCTGCTCATCACGGCAACGAATCACCTCGTCGTTGTAGTAGCAATCCTTCCACCCATCGCGGGGGATCTGGGGATGGAATTGCGGCGGATTCTCAGCTCTGCTGGGTTGCACTTGCATCAAGGCAACAGGAATCACCAGAGCACAAATCAGGGTGAGAGCAGGCATCGCCAGCTCCTTCAAGGAAACTTCACCTCTACCACAGCAGAAACGGTCACAATGAAGTCAGACCCCCCAGCGGTGCCTGCGCCCTGCCCCTCGCGATATGCCCACAGCAGCCGATCTGGCATTACCCCTCCTTCTGAAGGGCCGCCACTCCCTGGCCTGGAGCTTGACTATCCCGTGGTGCTCTCGTTGCAAACCCAGGGCCATGAGGAGCTCGCGGAGCTGCATGAGGTGTTTCAGGCCGTGGCCCGCAACCGGATTCTTCTGAACGGCCAGGGAGTGAAACCGAGGTTGCGACGACAATGGCAGCGCTTACGGGAGCTGGCGAATCAATGCAAGTGGGTGGACCAGATTCGCTTGCGCTATCACCAGGAACCCATCGGCGAACCGGATGAGTGGATCGATCAAAGCCATGGCGGTGAGGGCGGTAGCGATCTGGGTGACATGGAGCTTGGAACCGGGGTGGGCATCGCGCGGCTCCATGGCCTGTCTGGCGTCCCCAATGGCCGGGTGGATCAGCTGGAACTCACCACCAGCGATGGCCAGCGCCGTGGCGGCGGCGGCACCAAGGGAAACAAGACCCTGGATTGGCAAACCGCCACCAACCAAGTGTTGCTCGGCTTCCATGGCCGCAGCGCCGCCGAGCTCGATGCCCTCACCGCCGTGATCGCCACCTTCGGGCCTCTCGCCTGGGAGCCGGTGCTCGTGGAGGAAGATCCCTGATCTGCCCCTTTCCCCAAACCTGGAGGCCGGTGACAAGCAACCCTTGAGGCGGCTGGCTGCATGGCGGGGGCTGACTCCGGCTGTGTCTTCTGCGCGGCCAGTTCCTGCTCCTGGGCCAATGCGGGAATGCGGCAATGCGGGCAAACCACCGCGCAGATGCTTCACCCAGAGGGAGGTTTCGATCAAAATCACGGCGCGCTCTGGCGACCCTTGCTGCCGCCCAGAACCGCCAGGGCCGCTCCTTCTGCCCTGCGAAGATCCAGGAACAGTCCCTGGATGCTCCTGCCGTGACGGCCCTGATCGATGCCCTCGGCTACGCAGCCGCCAGCCTCACCACGGTGAGCTTTGTGCCCCAGGCGATGAAAACCCTGCGCAGCGGCGACACCAGCGCCATTTCCCTGCGCATGTATCTGCTCTTCACCAGCGGCGTGGCCCTGTGGGGCATCTATGGGTTGCTACTGGGGGATGGTCCGCTGATCGTCTCCAATGCGATCACCGTGGTGAGTGCGGGGCTGATTCTGGAGCGAAAGCTGCGGGCGGTGCTGGCGGGACGGCGGTCAGGCCCGCCTCCTGCAGCACCCCCAGGGCCCGCTCGGCCAGCAGCTGGTGAAAAGCGCTGGTGAGGTGCCCCCATTCATCCCACCACAGCACGCCCCGGGCATCGGGGATCCCCTCCATCCCGGCCGTCAACGCCGCCCGCCGCACCTCGTGGAAGCCCCAGGCTTCCGGCTGACTCAGCACCGCCAGGAGCAGCCCATGGGCATCGGGCTGCACCACCACCAGCCCCCGTTGCGCCGCCAGCGCCTGGAGGGCCTTCTCCAAGGCCGCGTTCTGCTGGCGGATGAGGCCGTTGAGGGCGAAGCGCTCCGCCTCCCCGAAGCCGGGCAGGGCGATGGGGCTCAAGCCCCAGGGCAGTTCATGGGGCACGAGAAACCGGCGCAGGCCCCGATCGGCGAGGAACCGCACGGCATCCAGCAGATGGGCGTTCACGGCCTCCCCCACCGCGGGGCCAGGGGGGCCATCGAGATAATCGTTCGCGCCGGCGCGGAGCACCACCAGGGTGCTGCAGGAGATCTCCCCAGGGGGATCGCCGCCCACGGCCCCGGCCAGCCGATCACGACAGAACCCCTCCACCTGGGTGAGCAGGTTGGGCGCCCCCTTGGGCGAGCGGCCCCGGCCGGAGCGGGCGCCCCCGAAGGCATGGTTGGTGCCCCCCGCCAGGGAGGGCACGAGGGGTTCCAGGCCCAGGCCGGCCGCCAGGGCCTCCACCCAGAGGGGGCCGTTGCAACGCCGATTGGCCCAGTGGGGCGGGCTGGGGAAGGCCCGGTCGCCCAGGAGGGCGCGGGCGTTGCCCCCATCGCAGAGGCTGTCGCCGAACACGAGCAGGGCAGTGAGCACGGCAGCATCCACCAGGCCATGACCCACCGTTACCATTCCCACCAGCCAGGACGCTTGCGGGTGCCACCGTTTCCAAGGATTCCCCGGGGCTGGAGCCGGATGCTGGTGGCCCTCGGTGGGCTGGCCACCCTGCCCCTGTTCACGGCCTGCCAGGGAGGGGCGGAAGGGCCATCCCGGCCGCCCCTGGCCGTGCAGGTGGACGACACCCGGATCACCCGCTTCACCGACGCCGTGGACACCGTGAGCACCCTGGAGGCGGTGGAGGAGGTGGCCCTCGCGGCCCAGGCCGGCGGCCGCATCCAGCAGTTGCTGGTGCGCCAGGGCGACCCGGTGCGGCAGGGCCAGCTGCTGATGGTGCTCGACCAGACCCAGGCCCGGGCGGAGGTGGCCCGGCTGAAGGCGGAAACCGAAACCAAACGGCTCAACTTTCAGCGCTACGAGTCGCTGGTGAAGCAGGGGGCGGCCAGCGCGATCCAACGGGACCAGTACCGGCAGGACTACATCTCCTCCCGCATGGACTGGGTGGCCCGCTCCGCCGATCTCGGCTTCCGCGACCTGCGGGCCCCCATCAGCGGCACGGTGGGAGACGTTCAGGTGAAAGTGGGCGATGTGATCGCCGCAGGCGCACCGTTCACCCGCATCATCCGCAACGACCCCCTGGAGGCCCGGGTGGACGTGCCGGCGATCTACGCCGATCGGCTGCGGGTGGGACTGCCCGTGATTCTGATGGATCCCGCCACGGGCCGCCCCATCGCCCAGAGCACGGTGCGTTCCCTCGATCCCGGGGTGGTGGCAGGCACCCAGTCGGTGCTGGCGAAGGCGGAATTCGGCAATCCCACCGGCACGCTGCGCAATGGCCTGCGCACCCGCACCCGGGTGATCCTCTCCGAGCGCTCCCAGCTGTCCGTGCCCTTTGAAGCCGTCACCCAGATCTCCGGCCAGCGGTTTGTGTATGGGGTGGGCGAACTGGCGGATCTGGAGAAGCGCCCGGGCCAGGCCAAGCTGGAGCGCCTGCGCAAGCTGCCCCCCGGCACCCTCTTCGCCCTGCAGACGCCGGTGGAGCTGGGGTCGCTCCAGAACAACCGCTATCCGGTGCTGCGGGGGGTGGAGCCAGGTCAGAGGGTGATCACCTCCAACCTGGCTAGCCTGCGCCATGGCCTGCCCGTGAAGGTGAACTGAGAAACAATGACCTACTGCGTGGGCTATTGGTTGGAGAAGGGGCTGGTGCTGGCCTCCGATTCCCGCACGAATGCGGGGGTGGATTACATCTCCACCTACAGCAAGATGCACGTGTTTCAGCCGGCCCAGGACCGGCTGTTTGTGATCCTGGCGGCCGGCAGCCTGGCCACCACCCAGGCTGTGATCAGCCGGATCCGGCGCGATCTCGACCGGCCCCTCGATCAGGTGAGCGGAGCGGAAGGCGACCTGCGGCACTGCTCCTATCTCTTTGAAGCCGCGGCCTATCTGGGCCGGGTGAGTGTGGCCGCCCAGAAGGAGCACAGGGAGGCCCTGCAGGAAGCGGGGGCAAGCGGTTCGGCCACCTTCCTGTTGGCGGGGCAGATCGAGACCGAACCCCACGGTCTGTATCTCGTCTACCCCCAGGGCAACGCGATCCAGGCGACACCTGAAACCCCCTATCTACAGATCGGCGAGAGCAAATACGGCAAGCCCCCACTCGACAACATCGGCCATGCCAACCTCTCCCTTGAGGATGCGGCCCGGCTCTGTCTGATGTCGGAAGTGCTCACCCAGCGCTCCAATCTCAGCGTGGGCCCGCCCTTCGAGCTGGTGGTGATCCCAGCCGGAAGCCTGAGCATCGCCCAGCAGATCAGGATCGAAGCGGATGATCCCAGCCTCGACGCGATGATCGACACCTGGAGTGAGGCCCAGCGGGAAGCCCTCTACCGCCTGCCGCGCCTCCCCTGGGAGAAGGGCGACGGAGGGAGTGGCTACCAAGACTGACGTTTCAGGGCAGCACAGTGCGCAGGGAGGTGGTGATGGCATTGGCGAGCCGGGCCGCCACCCATCCGGTGAAGGCGGCCACCAAGACGGTGGCCAGGCTGGTGAGCTGGGCCCCTTCCGGGCCACCCACCCCCAACACCATGGCGATGGCCGTGAGGGGGAGGCGATAGCCCCCGGCAATCGCCGCGGCAGCACCAGCAGCACCTGCCAGATCCCCGGCAATTGCAAAGGGCGTGGCGAACACCCGACCCGTGAGGTCGCCGATCGCAAGGAACGGCACAAACACGCCACCACACCCCCCAGCCAGCACCGCCGCAGTGGTGGCAGCGGCCCGCAGCAGAGCCACCAGCATCAGCCGGCCGGGCGTTGAAGGGGTGGTTTCGGCCCAGATGATCGCAGACCCACCCGGGCCAAATGCCGCCGCTGGGGTAGCCAGATGGCCGATCAGGAGTGCCAGGGCCGCCATCGCGGTGGCGCCAACCAGGAAACGGCGCACCGACCGGTGACGCAACCCACGCGCCCAGTAGATCGCCTCCCCTGTCAGCGCGGTGAGCGCCCCTGCCGTCACACCGATCAGCAAGGAGGCCTTGGCCGCAGCCCAGAGGCTGGTGGGGGCCACATTGGGCACCACCAAACGAATCAGGTGGAGCTGGAAAACAGCGTTAACCCCCCAGCCCATGAGGCCCCCCGCCACCATCGCCGCCAAGCGTTCCAGGGTGAGCGGCACCTGGCGGCGCTTGCCCAACTCAAACATGAAGCAGCTGCCCACCAGCGGAAGTCCCATCAAGGCCGACACCCCTGCAGCCCCTCCGCCGATGGCCATCGCCCGCGCCATCGGGCGGAGGGAGGCATGGAGGGCGCCCAGCCACGCACCCGTGGCCACTCCGATGTGGGCTGCTGGGGATTCGGTGCCCATGGGTGCCCCCAGCCCCACCGTGGCCAAGATCGCCAGAGCCCGCAAGGGCGCCAGGTTCCAGGGGAAACGCTCCTCGTTGCCGGACACATTCACCACATCTCCGGTGAGATCCGCCCGGGCGATGTCATGGGGAAAGGAATACCAGGCCGTGAGCGAACGCCACGGGATCGCGGCGGTGGCCTCCTGGGGGGCCAGGGTCTGCACGGGCTGACCCTTCCCCAGCCCAAAAAGCACCTGCGCCGCCAGGGCCACTCCCACCAGGGGCAACCCAAGAAGCCAGGCAGCGCCAAGCCCTGAGGCCACCGCCAGGGAGGCTTTGATCAGCTCCGTGAGCAGCACAGCGGTGAAGGCACCCGCCAAGCCACCAAGCAGGCCACCTACAGTCCAGGTCACCGCACGAGCCAGGGAGGCGTGAGCGTGGCTGAGGGCGGACGACTCGTCGCTCATCGCATCACCTCGGGGCTGGACCATCGCCCAATGCATACCCACGCGGCGGGCCGTTGGCCATGCTGCAGGGTGTTCCTTCCCTTCGCCGACGGCAAGAGCCCGTGACTCTCCCGCTCCTGCTCAAGATCGTGCTGCTGCTCGGCGTGGTGCTGATGGTCGCGTCCATTGGTCTGCGGGCGCGGCTGCAGCGGCCGCTTCTGCTCCTGCGGCAGCCCGCCCTGGCCCTTCGCGCCATGGGGGCCATGTATGGGGCCCTACCGGCATTTGTGCTCGCCCTGGTGTGGCTGATGCCACTGCGGGAGGGCGTCGGGGCGGTGTTGCTCGGGTTTGCGGTGTCGCCGGTGTTGCCGCCATGGGCCAGGAAGGGCGTGGCCCTGGGGGGCCAGGACGACTACGTGATTGGCCTGCAGCTGCTCTCCTCCGCCGTGGCACTCCTGGTGATCCCGCTCGTGATCTGGATCGCCCAGCACCTCTTCGGGATCCACACCAGCCTGACGGCGGGGGCGATCGAGCGGGTGCTGCTGGTCACGGTTGCCGCTCCCCTGGTGGTGGGTCTGGGGCTGGGTCGCCTCTGGCCAGCGGCGGCGCCGCGGCTGGCGACCCTGGCCGAGAACGTGGGCGGAGTGGTGCTCCTGATCGGCGCCGTGGCGATCCTGGTGCTTCAGAGCCGGGCCATCCTGGGGGCGTTGGGCGAGGGCACGCTCCTCGCCACGGTGGCTGTTGTGGCCTTTGGCCTGTTCGTGGGGCGCGGGCTGGGCGGCCCCGATGCCGGCAACCGGGCGGCGCTCGCCTCCGCCACGGTGTCGCGCCACCCGGCGATTGCGCTCCTGGTGGCCTCGGGGGCCTTCCCCAACCAACAGCCCACCGTGGTGGGAACGGTGCTGCTCTATCTGCTCGCCTCTCTGGTGCTCCCTATCCCATTGGAGCGCAGGCACACCTAAGAGGCCAGGCCCCCAGCCAAATTCTCCCCAGACCTGGCTAACTTCCCAGCTCTGGTGGAGCAAGGCCATGGCCGGCGCACAGGTGAGCGAGAAACGCATGCACGCCGTGCGCTGGCTGCTCACCACCGGGTGGTTGCTGATCATCGGCTCCCTGTTCTTCGATCCGTTCACGGCGCGCTTCACCACCCCCGACCATCCATGGAGCCCCCTGCGCCTGCCAGGCACCTGCGTGGAGGTGCAGGGCCGCTGTCTGGTGGAGACCCCCTATCCCCTGGGCACCACGCTCTTCTGGGGGGCGGTGGTGCCCTCTGCCATCTTTCTTCTGCTGGTGTTCGGCCATGAGCTCTGGCGGCGCATCTGCCCCCTCTCCTTCCTGTCCCAGATTCCCCGCGCCCTGGGGCTGCAGCGGCAGATCGGCAAGCGCAATGCCAAAACCGGCGACATCCGCTGGCAGCTGGCGAAGGTGCCCCCCGAGTCCTGGCTGGCCAAGCACTATCCGGCACTGCAGTTCAGCTGGCTCTTCGTGGGCCTCTGCGGCCGCATCCTCTTTTTCAATGCCGATCGACTGGTGCTGGCCGGCTGGCTCCTGTTCACCATCGCGGCAGCCATCGCGGTGGGTTGGCTCTACGGCGGCAAGGCCTGGTGCCAATACTTCTGCCCGATGGCGCCGGTGCAGGCGATCTATTCCACCCCGGCGGGGCTGCTCGGCAGCAAGGCCCACCAGAGCCCCACACCCATCACCCAGTCGATGTGCCGCATCACCACGGCCAGCGGCGAGGAGCAGAGCGCTTGCGTGGCCTGCCAGCAGCCCTGCGTCGACATCGACGCCGAGCGGATGTATTGGGCCCGGCTGGGCACACCCGCCTTCACCTTCGAGCGCTACGGCTACCTGGGCCTGGTGGTGGGTTACTTCCTTTATTACTACCTCTATGCCGGCAACTGGGACTACTACTTTTCCGGCGCCTGGGCCCGCCAACCCCAGCAGCTGGCGTTGTTGCTGAGTCCGGGGCTTTTCCTCTTCGGCCAACCGATCCATGTGCCGCGGATTGTGGCGGTGCCGCTGGTGTTGGGCGTCTGCACCTGGCTGGGCTGGCTCGGGGGCCGGGCCATCGAGGCCTGGATGCGCCGCCGCGTGCGCCGGCAGGGCGATGAGCCGAATTCCACCTTGATTCGCCATCGGGTGTTCCTGGCGGCCACCTTTCTGGCGTTCAACATCTTCTTCCTGTTTGCCGGCCGGCCCCTCCTGCTGCTGGCGCCGGCTTGGCTGCAATATCTTTTTGATGGAGCCTTGGTGGCCACGAGCACCCTCTGGCTGGTGCGGGGCTGGCACCGCAGCCCGCCGCTGTATGAACGGGAAAACCTGGCGGAAAGGTTCCGGCGGCAGCTGCACAAGCTGGGGCTTGATGTGGGGCGATTCCTGGAAGGCCGCACCCTGGGCGATCTCAGCCCCGACGAGGTGTATGTGTTGGCGCGGGTGATCCCGGGTTTTGGCAGCAGCCAACGGCACGAGGCGTACAAGGGGGTGGTGCGGGACGCCCTGGCCGAGGGCTATGTGAACGTGGCCAGCAGCCTGGAGGTGTTGCGCCAGATGCGCCAGGAGCTGGGCATCACCGACGACGAGCACCGCCAGCTGCTCGACGAACTCGGGGTGGAGGATCCCTCCCTGTTGGATCCGGACAAGAGGCGGAGCCTGGAGGATCAGGTGCGCCTGAGCGGTTATCAGCGTGCCCTGGAGCGGGTGTTGCGGCTGCAGGGCAGGAGCACGGACACCATGGGAAGCCTGCGCCAGCAGTACGCGATCACCCCGGGGGAGGAGTCGCAGGTGCGGGATACCCTCCTGCCAGCTGAGGGGGCCTCCCACCGGGTTGAACAGCTGCTCGCGCGGCTCCATGAACTCCGGTCCACCAACCGCTGCCTGCACCATCCTTCCCTGGCAGGCCAGACCCAGCTGGTGGCCCTGCTCGACGATCACCTGCGGCAGCGGGAGGAGATGGGTGTGCGGGGGGTTCTGGAATGCCTGGCCACCTTGGGAGCCGATCCGCCCAGCCGTGAGCTGGCTGAGCAGCTGCGCTCCCTCTCCCCCCAGGTGTTGCCGGAGCTACTGGCATCCGAAGGCTGGACCGATCGGCTGCCGGCCGAGGTGGCCCAAGCTCTCGACGCCGCTGGGGAGGTGCCTCCCGCTGTGCCCGTCCAGGGCACTGAACATCCATGGCCACACCTGGAGCGCCTGATCCAAGACCCCCTCCCCACCGTGGCGGCAACGGCGGCAGCCCTGGGGATGGCCCTCGATCCTTCCCGCGGCGGCCTGCTCGCCGACGCCCTCGGGAAAGGGGGCCCACCCGCCTGGGTGCGTCAGACCGCTGAACGCCTGCGCACCCTGGAGGGGGGGCTGGCCCTGTCTGCCCTGCCTGAACTGGAAAAAAGGGTGGTGCTCGCCACGAGCGACTTCTTCCGCCGCACCTGGGCCGACACCCTCGATGCCCTGGCCGAACAGGCTGACATCCGATGCTACGAAGCGGGAGAGCTGATCACGGAGGCCGGTGACACCTGCCGGGAGCTCCTGCTTCTGATCGAGGGCGCTGCCCAGGTGAACCGCCATGCCGGAGATCGCGTCTGGCAAGAGCAGATGCGGGCCGGGCAGGTGCTCGATGAACTGGAGGTGCTCACCCACAGCGCCTCGGAGAGCACGATCGTGGCCGAAATCGGTGGCACCCGCGTCCTGGCGGTGCCCGTGGATTCCTTCGATGCCACCCTTGAGCGTGATCCCGACTTCGCCCGTCGGGTGTTGGAGCTGGAAACCCGTCAGCTGCAGCGGCTCACCCGGGGGTCTGCAGGGCCGGGGCAGGGCTGAGCGGCTCCAGTCCCAGGGAGCGCTCCAGGCCGGAGAGCACCACATCCGCCACCACCTTCACCCGCCAGCGGCAGGCCTGGGTTTCACTGCAGGCCAGGGTGCCCTTCTCCCAATACTTGTTGCTGCCTGCGCCACCGCCGCAGAGGGCGAAATGGTCGCAACTGCGGCGGCATTCCTCCACGCCGGCGGCCATCTCGGCAGCGATCGTCTGGAAAGCGGGGGTGTGCAAGGCGGATTCCAGGGTGTCGCGCCCCACCTGGCCCAGCACGAAATCGCCATAGCGCTCCGTGCGCACCCCCAGCAGCTCCGGATCAAAGGTGGAGAAGCGGCCCTCCACATCCACGCTGAGAATCACATAGGGCCGGTTCATGTCGGTGTGGTCCATGCGGCTGTTGCCCATCACCTGGCCGCAAAGGGTTTCAAATTCCCGCAGCCGCAGGGCACCGGGGTGGGTGGCGCACAGCTCCCAGAAGCGCTCCAGAAATGCGCGCCAGCGACTTTCCAGGCCGGGTTGATCGAGGCTGGAGAGGCGATTGGCGCCCTCGGTCTCCTCCATGTTGAAGCCCACATCACGGATGTCGTGGTCGACGAAGAAGTGAAAGAGCCCATCGGGATCGTCGAGGGAGGCGGCGGTGAGCACCGTGATCACCTCGAAGGGGATGCCATGGCACTGCAACTGGGCGATGCCCCGCATGGTGGCGGCATGGCTGCCCAGGCCCGTGCGGGTGCGGCGATGGGCGTCATGGAGCGCGGCCGGGCCATCCAGGCTCACCCCCACCTGGATGCGATTGCGTTCCAGACAGGCGCACCAGCGTTCATCGATCACGGTGGCATTCGTTTGGATGGCCTGGGCGATCGGCAGGTCGGGGCGGCCGTTGCGCTCGAGGGCGGCGGCGATACGGCGGCTGGCCTCGTCGTAGAAGGCGGGGGGCACCATCAGGGGCTCGCCCGCATGCCACAGGAGGGTGAAGGGATCCTCCACAAAGGGGCTGGCGAGCACCGTGTCGAGGATGGGGTCCAGCAGGGCCGGGTCCAGACGCCGCCGATCATGGCGATCCGGGAGATAGCAGTAGTCGCAATCCAGGTTGCAGTAGGGCGTGGCCTGCACCACCAACAGGGACAGGGGGCCGATGGCGGGCGCGCTCACCAGTTGAGAAACACAGGGGAGTTGCGGAAGTTGCCCCAACCCGGCCGATAGTTGGCCCACACCGGCCGGCCGTAGTAGGTGTTGCCATACACCCGGTTGGTCCAGCCGCGGTTGGCCCAACCCCGACCACGGCCGTTCCCCCAGGCCCCAGCCGCCACCCAGGGTTCACCGGCAGCGGCGGCCCGCTCGGCCCCATCCAGCGGCGTGGAGCGGGCCCGGACCGCCTCGGACAGGCGTTGCAGGCGCCGTTCCATGGCGTCGGCCGGGGACACCGGGCCGGCCTGGGGTGCTGTGGCAGTGGCGGCAGCCTCCGCGGCGGGCGGCACCACCAGGGCGAGGGAGGGGAGGGCCAGCAGGAAGGCCAGCAGGCCAGCGGAACGCGACTGGGGCATGGGGCTCAGGGTTGAGGGGCGGGAGCGGGGCGGGTGGTGCCGGGGGCCAAGCGCTCATGGGTGAGCAACACGGCTTCGAAATAGGCCCGCACCATGTCGCCGGGCAGCTGCACGATGCCCTGGGGGCCGAACCAGCGGTTCACGGAAGCCACGGAAGCGGGCTCATCGTCGATGTAGCCCTGAAGAAGGCCCACAATGGCCAGGTTGGCCAGGTTGCGGAAGGTGGAGTTGTTCTCCGGCACGATGCAGCCCACTGCATAGCGGCCATAGGCCTCCCGGGGCACCAGCTCATACACCTGGGTGTCCTTGAAACGCTTGGCATAGGGCGAGAGGGCGCCCGCCAGGAGGATGGAATCGCCCGCCATGGCATCCAGGCGGCCGTTGATCACCGCGGCCACACCGGTTTCCAGATCCTTCTGGGGCACCCGCACGGCCCCCGGCTGCAGGGTGCGGATGGTGGCCTCACCCAGGGAGCCCGGGATCACGCCGATGCGCTTGCCCGCCAGGGCCTCTGGCGTGGCCTTCATGCCTCCTTTGGTGAGCAGGCGGATGCCCGAAAGGCTGAAGGGCACGCTGTAGTCCACCACCATCTCCTGCTGCCAGGTGAAGGGGATGCCGCAGGCGAAGTCAACCTCGCCGTGGTTGACCATCTTGTAAAGCGCATCGTTGTTCTCCACCGAACGAAACTCCAGCCGCACCGGCTTCTGGAGGTAGTTCGACACCTCCTTGGCGATGCGCTCGGCCACATCGACAGACGCCCCCACCAGCTGCTGCTGGCTATCCACATAGGCGTAGGGGATGAGGTTCGTGCGGGTGCCGATGGTGATCACCCCTGTGCGGGCAGCCCGCTCCACCACGGTTTCCGCCTGGGCCGCCGGAGCGAAGACGGTGCCGGCCAGGCTGAGGGCCGCCAGCGAGGACAGGAGGGGAAGGGCCGCCGCGATCTGGCGAAGCTTCATGGGCTGGGGCAAGCGAATCGGAATGGGCTGTCCGGATCATGACCAGGGGTGAAGCCCGCGTCAGCCCCCAGGGCAGCGGGTCATGGAAGTTCTTCACCTGACGGCCTGCCAAGGCCCCGTTGGCTGAACTGGGAGCGGAAGAAAGGTGCCAGGGGAGCCGGGTTGGACAGACTGAAATGGGGCGAGGTGTCCACATACAGAATCTTGCCCCGCAGGGTGGGGTAGCAGGCGTTGCCTTCGCAGAGTTCAGGGAGGGGATCCAGAACCACGATTCCCTTCTTGCCCTGGCTGACCTGTTGGAGGAGTTGGGTGTAGGGAGCCCGGTGCGCCAGCGCCTCCTGTTTCGAAATGCGGCATCCCTTGCCACCCGTGAGAAGAAAGCCGCGACGGAAATCCTCCTCGTCACAGGTGCGGGGAATGTCGTCCACCAGAACGAGGGTGGCACCGCGGGCGGGCACCTCCGCCGCCAGGAGGGTGAGCTGCTGACGCAGACTGCGCTGCGCCTGGGGGTCGGGGGAAAAACCGCGGGTGAAAACCACCACATCCTGACTGTTCAGGCCCTCGATCCATTGGCGATACTCCTTGCTCTGCCCCCAGAAATTGGCCGCTGAACGGGTGTCTGCCGTGTGGAAGGGGTGGGGCATGGCATTGGTGAGATAGCGGAGATCCACAAACCCAAGCCCGGGAGCCACGGCCTGGAGGCTGGGCACCAGGTTGCTCGCATGGCTATCCCCCAGCACAAAGAGATGGGGACCCACACCGCTGCGATCAAGACAGGATCGCCATTGACTGCGATCAAGTTTGATATTCATCAACTCACAGGACATTCGTGCTTGCACATATTCAAAATCTTTACCCTTGAACTTGCCAAGATACATCCGATCGGAAAACAGCCTGAATCCCAGCAGCAGAGCTGCCGCGACAATCAGAGCGCTGATTCCAATCGCAATCGTCCAACCATCCCTCGGCGACCATCGGAGCTTTCGCAGCGGGGATTCCACAGTCCGATAGGAGGCAATCGCAAGAGCAGCCATCAACAGAACCTGAAAGGGGATCGTCCACCAAGAGATCCCGATCGACAGCCTGCTGAAAGCAAGCACACCCCAATGCCAGAGGTAGAGGGAGTAGGAAATCAACCCCACCTTGACCAAAAGGGGATGGGCCAGGACCCGATAGGCAACGCATCCCTGCCGAATGGAAAGAATCATCACCGTTGTGGCCAGCACAGCGAGAATGGTGGCCACAACAGCCCACTGAAGAGGCAGCAGAAAGGTGGTCAACAGAACGACCACCGTTACAGCGGAAACAGGCCTGGGAATACGAGACAGCGTGTTCTGCGGGGCCTTCATCCAGAAGAGGAACAACAGACAGCCCGCACCCATTTCCCAGAAGCGCGAAGGCATCAGAAAATAGGCAGCAGACTGATTTCGCGGGTAGAGGTAGATAAAGAGTGCCAGCGACAGCGCCGAGAGAACAGCGAGGCTGATGGCCAGCCTTCTAGGGCCTTGCTCGGAGGATCGGGAAAAGCCACTCCACGCCACCAGGAAAGGGAACAGCAGATAAAACTGCTCTTCCACCCCAAGCGACCAGGTGTGGGTATAGGGATTGAGCTTGGCAGATTCGGAGAAATATTGAATGGATTCCCGATAGAGCTGAATATTAGAGATGCCGAAGAGCGCCCTGCGCCCGATCCCCAAGACACCCCCTGGATCGGGCATCAAGAAGCAAACCAATACCCCTGCAATAAGTACAAAGAGAATCAACGCCGGCAACAGACGCCGCACCCGCCGCGCATAAAATCCGAGAAACAATTCAGCAAAAGAGGAGCTGTTGCGGGCCGCGAGTGAGGCCGTGATCACAAAGCCAGAAATCACAAAGAAAACATCCACACCGAGGTAACCACCCGGGAGAATGGTGTCGTTGAAGTGGTTGATGATCACAGCCAGCACGGCCACTCCCCTCAGCCCATCAATCTCAGGCCGATAGCCCATTCGTACAGCAGGGGACATGTTGGCTTGCATCGTGATGGGGCGACGGCGTTCAGTCAGGGGGAGGAAGGGGTTGATGTTGCCCGCAGGCGCTCCAGATAGCCCTCCAGTGTGCCGGCATTGATCCAGCCCGTGGCGATGGTTTTCCCGTGCTCCTGGCTCACCCGGCCGCGATGAATGTGGGACAGACCGGCAGGAAAGATCAGCAGCTTGCCCTTTTCGGCCTCCACATGCTGCTCCTGCCAGTGAAATTCGGTGCCGCCGGACGGCAGGGAATTGCAATACAGGATCCAGGCCAGCACGCGGCGGTGGGGTTCGGTGGCGTCCGGCTCCAGGCTCCAATCGCAATGCCAGCGGTAAAACCCCTCCCCGGGGGCATAGCGCTGCAGGTTGAACAGGGGGCAGACGAAGAGGGAGCGCTCCGGGCAGCACTCCAGAAACAGGGGCCGCTCCGCCAGCCAGCGCTTCAGGCCCACCGACACCCCCCGCAGGATGGCCTCCGCCAGACCATGGGCCTCCGCATCCGAACGGTCGATCGCCACCAGGCTGATATCGGTGGACACCTTGTCGGGCTGGCCGTCGGCGGCTCCGCCAAAGGCCACCCCAGGGCGATGCAGATCGCTGCGGCGATCAAAGAAGGCCATCACCCCATCGGCGAGGGCCAGATAGCCCCTGTCGTGAAACTCCCCGATCAGCCGCATGGGGCTCCCTCCCCCTTCCAGGGCACCACCATCAGGGCCTCGTGGCGCTGCCAGGTTTCCCGGGGAGCCACCCGGTCGGCCAGGCCCACCCGCCCCAGTCCCTCCCACACCCGCGGGGCATCGGGCTCCGGGGCCTGGGCATCGAGGGGAACCGCCAGCACCTGGCCCTCGGCTGGGTCGGCCATCAGACGAAGGTTGAGATCCTCCAGGTCGCGCGCAAAGAACAGCTGCCGCATGCGGCGGCTGAGGTCGGGCCCCAGACCGGCGGCAAACCCCTCCAGGGAGGCCTGGTCGGTGGCACAACCGGAGCGCAGGGCCAGCCAGATCAGAAGCTTGGCCCAGCTCTCCACCGTCCACAGCGGAGCAAAGCTCTCCCTGTGCTGGCGCACCAGCTCGCCGATGGCGACATCGAAGAGCCGGGCCTGCCAGAGGGGAGCCTGGGTAGCGGAAACCTGGGCTGGGGAGATTGGAGTGTCAGGCAAAGCAGAGCAAGCCACACCCCCAGCCTGCCGCAGGGCCCTTCTGTGGGCAGACTGCAGAAGCAACGTCCGTGGAGACGCCCTCCCATGGCCCTGGATCTGAACGACCCGGAGCTCGAGTTCGCCGACCTCGTCACCGCCTACCAGAGCTGGGTGATGGCCGTGATCAACGATGAAAAGCTGGGTGGCGAGAAGCTGCTCACCGACGACATTGCTGAAGACGCCTTCAATGCCATGCGCTTCCTGCCGGATGTGGTGACCAGCGCCATCGAAACCACCCTGGCCCGGGTCTACGACGTGGATGAGGAGGAGCTCAACGCCCTGCTTTACCCCGAAGGCTGAGGCGCCATGCCCCCCCGCCGGTGGGTGTTGCCAGGGCTCCTGGGCCGGATTGGCCGGGGACTCCTGACCGCCCTGGTGGGCGCGGGGGTCAGCGGGTGCGGCATGGAACCGCCGTCCCCGGAGGCCCAGGGCCGGACCCTGCGGGGCACGGTGGTGATGGCAATGGGGATCACCAGCGACGAGACCATTGATGGCGAGCTCTCGGAAGGGCTGAAGAGCCGTCTGGCCAGCACGTTGCGGGAATTCCGCCTGATGCACCCGCACGCCCACGTGCAGCTGCAGCTCTTCCCGGAACACGAGCTCCTGGAGCAAACCCGGTTCCGGACGGCCGCTGGCCTGAGTCCCGATCTGCTGTTCATCAGCAACTCCACGGCCTCCGACCTCCAGCGGGCAGGGCTGATCCGCTCGGTACGCATGCCACCCACATTGCTCGCGCGCATGGACCCCGCGGAGGCGCGGCGTTTTCAGGGGCCGAATGGGGAGCTCACCAGCGTGCCGGTGCTGCTGATGCCCCAGCTGGCCTGTTTCGATCGGCGGCGGCTGGCCCGGTCGCCCGCCACCCTGGACGCGCTGTTGCAGGAGTCCGGCCAGGGACTGCGGGTGGGGCTGCCGCTGGATGGCTTCAATCTGGCCTGGACGTTCGGAAGCCTTGGGGTGGTGGAGAGCGTGGAGCAGCTTTTCGCCGGCCAACCTGCCACCGACGAGCGGCGGCAGGCCCTTGGCCGCTGGCTCAGCTGGTTGCAGCAAGCGGATCAGACCCAGGACGTGAATTTCCAGCTCTCCCAGAGTCAGCTGATTCACGATCTGGGCCAGGGCCAGCTGGACTGGACCAGCTGCCGCAGCACCCACCTGGCCCGGTTGAAAAACGACCTGGGGCGCCATCTGGGAATCGCCACCCTGCCCTGGGGGCCAGGTGGCCCCCCCAGTCCCCTGAGCCGGCAGCGGGTGCTGGCCTTCGGCCGCAACTCGAGCCCGTCCCAGAGGCAGGTGGCGGAGGCCCTGGCCCGCTTCCTGCTCACCCCCCTCACCCAACGCAACCTGGCAGTGCAAAAGCAGGAAGTGTTGCCCGTTCTTGACGCCCAGCGGCTCCCCACCAATCGCAAGGGCACCCTGCGGCTGCTGGCCCTGGCCCAGAACCAGATGCGGGGCGGCCAGGATACGCTCCAGAACCTGTTTCCAACGGGCGATCACAACGGCCAGGCCATGGGCCAGGTGCTCAGCCGCTACCTCTATGGCGATCTCACCCTGGAAGGGGCCATCGATGGGCTCGTGGGCGCCATCCAGGACAGGAGGCGGGCCCCATGAATGCATTGTTTGAAACCATCGCCGGCTGGCAGGGCTTTCTGAGCCGGGGAGGGGTGTTGCTGCAACTTCTCTCGGTGCCACTGGTGTTGATGGGGCTGCGGCTGCTGGCCGGTCGAGAAACGGCGGCGACCCTCTTCAGACACCGGAGCCGGCGCCGGGGTGTCGGCCTGCTGCTGCTGGGAGGCCTGACCACCCTGCTGGCCCTCACGGGGCAGCCCTTTTCCCTGCTCGGGATCCTGACGGGTCTGATCGGCGGCTGGTATGTGCTGGAGAAGGCCCCTGAGATGCTGGCCTCCCGGCTGGATCCCCACACGCTGGAGGTGATCAGCGTCCGCCTGCTGCGGCCCCTCTACCTGGTGGGGGCCCTGATGCTGCTGGTGGGGCTACTGGACAACCCCAACGTGCTCGGCCTGATCCCCATCGGCGACTGGGCGGGCAGCAAGGTGAATCTGGGCACCCTGCTGCGCTCCCTTCTCGTGCTCTACGTGCTGGTGATGGCCATGGAGCCCCCCACCCAGGGGCTGGCCTGGGTGGCCCAGCGCTTTCTCGGCATCAGCGACGGGAGCCGTCGGGCGATGGCCGTGATCCTGCACTACGCCGTTGTGGGGGGTGGGGTGTTGTGGATCCTGGATCGGCTGGGGGTGAATCGCACGGCTCTGCTGGCCGTGGCCGGCGGGCTGTCGGTGGGTGTGGGATTCGGCATCAAGGAGGTGGTGTCCAACTTCATCAGCGGGCTGTGGTTGCTGATTGAGGGCTCCGTACGCCCCGGAGACGTGCTGATCCTGGATGGAGATGCCTGTCAGGTGCGGCGGCTGGGCCCCAGGGCCGCCACCCTGTGGCGCGATCGCGACAACGCGGAACTGCTGATCCCCAACCAGACCTTCTTCACCTCCTCGACCGTCACCTACACCCACACCGATTCCCTGCGCCGCTGCGAGGTGGCGGTGGGTGCCGCCTACCACCATCCACCAGCTGTGGTGATCGGCTTGCTGGAGCGCAGCTCAGCGGCCGTGGCCGGGGTGCTTCCCGATCCGCCACCGCGGGCGTTCCTGCTGAACTACGGCGATTCAGCGGTGGAGTACGTCCTGCGGTTCTGGATTGCCAGCGCCCTCGACAACCTGTCCATCTCCAGCAGGGTGCGGGAGGCGATCTGGCAGACCTTCCGCGAGGAGGCCATTGAAATTCCCTACCCCCATCAGGTGCAACTTCAGCAGGCGATCAACCTCGAGAGCCCAATACCACATCCTTAGATCAAGGATTTTTCCATTGCCAGGAATCCTTGACAGCAGGAGTCCACCTGATAAAAGACAGTTATCGGATAACACCTCTTTCGTCCCATGCACGACCAAGCCGCCAGGCATCACGTCGTGATCACAGGCACCGGCAGAAGCGGCACAACGTTTCTGGTGGAACTTCTCACCCATTTAGGCCTGGATACGGGATTTTCAGCCGCACAGACCTCAGGGCTCAAGGACCCGGTTGCTCAAGCCGGCCTGGAACGCAACATCAACGATGCGGATTGCCCCTACATCATCAAGAATCCCGGCTTCTGTGATCAAGCCAAAGAGGTGCTGCAACGAAACGACATCGTCATTGATCACATTTATGTGCCCATGCGCGATCTCCATGCCGCCGCCGAAAGCAGGCGACGGGTCACCCAGGAGAATCTCTCCCGGGAAGCCGCAAGCACGCGCCTCAAGCGGCAGTGGCTGCAACTGTGCTATGGCAAGCAATCCTTCAAGGAAACCATCTTTGACGGAGGAACCATTCCCGGCCCAACCCCCCAAACAAAACAGGAAGAAATCCTTCGCGACAGGCTTTACAACCTGCTTCTGGCGGCCTCCAATTCAGAAGTTCCCGTCACCTTTATGCACTATCCACGAATCACCAAAGATTGCAGCTATCTCTACGCCAAACTTAAGGGCCTACTCCCCGGGATCACCTACGAACATTTCCGGCTCATCTTCGCCAGCACGGTGCGAACCGATCTGATTCACACCTTCAATCCTCGCGACAGGTGGGACGCCCCCCCGTCAATGGACATCCAGGAGGCAGCCTGATGGGAGCGGACAGGGCCGAATCCCATCAAACCCTGTCCCATCGTCCACAAGGCAGGCGCCGAACACGATCTGCTCCAGCGGCCAGTTGACCCAAGCACGAACGGTGCGCTCGAGGGTCTCGTCCA
Organism: Cyanobacteriota bacterium; assembly: GCA_035285785.1. Taxonomy (GTDB): domain Bacteria; phylum Cyanobacteriota; class Cyanobacteriia; order PCC-6307; family Cyanobiaceae; genus Cyanobium. The sequence goes on along the minus strand of JAYKJF010000011.1, from coordinate 10,130 downwards.
ACCCCCTGAAGGCAACAACCACCTCCGCATTGCGCGCAGCCTGGCATCGCGCCGTTGTGGGGACGTACCACGGCGTGCCGAGAAAAGCGAAGCCGTGCGCTGCCCCGGGCGAAGCGCGCAAACACCAGACTGGCCGTGACCTCTGCATGGGCCGAGAAGCCGATCCTGGCGGCAGAGCAGGGCAAAGGGGAGATTGAGGAGCAGATACATCACGCCCGCGCCACGGGCGACCGCCGGCCCGGGCCCGCTGCGTTCCTTGCCTTGAAACGCTTTATGCGGCTAAGCTCATAGAAGCTTTCCGATTGCGCCTTGGTCAGCATCCTTCTTCTCGGAGGCGGCGTCCTCATCGGCTTTCTCCTCTCCGTACTGGGCGCCGGAGGCTCCATTCTTCTGCTCCCCCTCCTGGTGAGTGGTGCGGCCCTACCCAGCCGTGAGGCGGTGCCGCTCTCGCTGCTCCTGGTGGTGCTGCTGGCCCTGGCCAACCTGGGACCCTTTCTGCGCCGCGGTCAGGTGGCCCCCAGGCCAGCTCTCCTGCTGGGCCTTCCAGCCCTGGCCGGCACATGGATGGGCGGCAGCTGGGTCAAAGCGGGCTTGATCTCGGAAGGGGTGCAACTGGCGATCTTCGCCGCCGCTGCCCTGGTGGCCTCCTGGCTGCTCCTGCGCCCGCAAACACCCCACCCCCATCGGCACCATGGATCCCGCCGGACCGCTGCTGCGCCCCTCCACCACACCCTCAGCCTGGCCATCCAGGGCCTGGCCGTGGGTCTGCTGACCGGCATCGCCGGCGTGGGTGGAGGCTTTGCCATCGTTCCTGCCCTTGTGCTGTTCGCAGGTTTGCCGATGGGCCTGGCCAGTGGCACCAGCCTGCTCCTCATCGCGGTGAATGGCCTGGTGGCCCTCGCCGCTCTGGGCCACTGGCCCTTCGCCAGCCTGCCCCTGGTGCTTCCCCTCCTGCTGGGAGGGGCCATCGGCACGGTGAGCGGCCAATGGCTGGCCCCCCGCCTGAGTGATCGACGCCTGCGCCAGGGCTTTTCCATGCTGCTGATGGGGTCGGCATTGCTCACCGGCGGCGAAGCCTGGCGGCGGGAGATCCCCCCCGACCACCCGGTCCAAGCGAGCAGCAGCAAACCTGCGGCTTCGGCGCCCCCCTCGAGCTTTCGGCCCGGGGGGGTTTGAGAGACTGAACCCTGGCCCAACCCGCGTCCCTCCTGCCGCCCCCCCATGGCTGACCGCTTTGATCTGATCGTGCTCGGGGCCGGCTCCGGGGGCCTGGCCGCCGCCAAGCGGGCCGCCTCCCATGGAGCCTCCGTGGCCATCGTGGAGGGTGATCGGGTCGGGGGCACCTGCGTGATCCGGGGCTGTGTGCCCAAAAAACTTCTGGTGTATGGCTCGGCTTACCGCCACCTGCTCGCCGATGCCCCCAGCTACGGCTGGGAGATCGGCGATGTGCATCTCAACGCCTCCCGGTTGCTGGCCCATGTGCGCGCCGAGGTGGATCGGCTCAATGCCCTGCATCTGGGCTTTCTGGAGAAGGCCGGGGTGGAACTGGTGCGGGGATGGGGAAGCTTTACGGCACCCAACCGCATCAACGTCACCCGCCCTGACGGGAGCGTGCAGGAGCTGGAGGCCGATCGGGTGTTGATCGCTGTGGGCGGCCGGCCCCACCGACCCGAGATCCCGGGCGCCCATCTGGGGTGGGTGAGCGACGACATGTTTGAGCTGGACACCCTGCCGGAGCGGATGGTGGTGGTGGGGGCAGGTTTCATCGCCTGTGAGTTCGCCTGCATCCTCAATGGGCTAGGGGTGGAGGTGACCCAGCTGGTGCGGGGCGACCACCTGCTGCGGGGTTTCGACCGGGAGGCCAGCGAAGCGGTGCGGGCCGCCATGGAGGCCGATGGCATCACCATCCGCCTGGCCCACTCCCCTGCGGCGATCCATGGGGAGTGCCTGCCCGGCGAGCTCACCGTCAGCACCCAGGGGGGCGAAACCATCCCCTGTGGCGGCGTGCTCCTGGCCACGGGGCGACGCCCCTTCCTCCAGGGCCTCAACCTGGAGGCGGCGGGCGTGGCCGTGGAGGGCAACCGGATTCCGGTCGACCCGGATCAACGCACCAACGTGCCCCACATCTACGCGGTGGGAGACGTGACCGACCGCATCTGTCTCACACCCGTAGCCATCGATGAGGGCCGCGCCTTCGCAGACACGGTGTATGGCCACCGGCCGCGCCAGGTGGATCACAGCCTGGTGGCTTCTGCGGTATTCAGCCAACCGGAGCTGGCGAGCGTGGGGCTGACGGAGGAGGACGCCATCGCCCGCCATGGCAGCGGCGGCATCGCCATTCACCGGGCCCGTTTCCGCCCCATGAGCCAGGCCCTCCCCGCCCGGGATCCCAAGGTGTTGCTCAAGCTGATCGTGGAGCGGGAGAGCGGCCGGGTGCTGGGTTGCCACATGGTGGGGGAGCACGCCGCCGAGATCATCCAGATGGCGGCGATTGCCCTCGGGATGGGAGCCACCAAGGCCGATTTCGACCGCACCATGGCCCTCCACCCCTCCGTGGCGGAGGAGTTCGTCACCCTGCCGAACTGAACCATGGCCAGCCCCCCTTGAGCCCCCAAGCCCCCGCCATCGACCACGCCCTGCGGCTGCGCCAGCTCTGGCTCACCTATCTGCTGGCCATGCTCTTCCACGTGGATCTGGGCCTGATGCCCCTCTTCCATGGGCTCTCACCGGAGATCGAGAGCCAGGTGGATCCCAGCAGGCTGGTGTTGGTGTTCTGGGGGATGCTGATCTATTTCCTGATCCCGCTGCTGGCGATCCTGCTGATCACCTGGACCGCCAGCAACCCGGCCCCATCGGGGGGCTGGCGCTGGTGGCGGCGGGTGCACTACTGGCTGAGCGTGGTGTACACGATCACCAACGTTCCCCACCTGATCGCCGACATCCTGGTGCCCGATTCCCGCACCGATCAGGTGGCCCTGATGGGGGTGCTGCTGGGGATCGGCCTGCTGATCAACGTGGAGGGCTGGCGCTGGTGGCACCAGCCCTCAGGCGGGTAGGGAGGACCCCACCTCCTGTTTCCCCCGGGGATGGAGGGAGGCCCGCAGCTGGCGCAGGGCCCGTTGCTCCAGGCCCTGCACCGTGCTTTTCGTGAGCCCCATGCAGAGGGCCACCTGGCTGAGGGAACGGAGATCTTCACCGCCATAGCGCAGAGACAACACCCGCTGCGCCTGGGCATTGAGCTGGGCGAGCCCGCGCTCGAGCCAGCGGTAGTCGTCCTCCATCTGGGGCTCGCGACCATCGCTCAGCACATCGAGCATCTGGCCATCCTCCTCCGAGCCGAGGGGCTGATCCAACGACATCACGCGGCCCGCCTGGTGCGCCTCCAGGGCATGGATCAGGCGGGCGGGTTCGGTGCCGAGCTGCACCGCCAGCTCCTCCAACGGGATGGCGGGACTGGCCTGCCGCAGGGCCTGAACCTCCCCGGCCAGCTTGCGCAGGCTGAGGGGCACCCGCAGGATCTGCCCCTGCTCCGCCTGCCCCCGTCGCACAGCCTGGCGGATCCACCAGTAGGCATAGGTGGAGAAGCGATACCCGCGACTGGGATCAAAGAGCTCCACAGCGCGGATCAGGCCGATGTTGCCGGCCTGGATGAGATCCATCAGATCCACGCCCGCCGGTTCCCGCAGCTGGTGCCGGCACACCGACACCACCAGCCGCAGGTTGGCCTGCACCATGCGATCCAGGGCCCGCCGTCCGGAGCGCAGCTCCGCTGGCGTGGGGGAGGGCGACTGCTGCCAGCGACGAACGATCGTTCCCAGATGCACCTCCTCGTCGGGGGTCAGCAGGGGGATGGCCGCAATGCGCCTGAGATAGGCCTGGACGCCATCACCGCTCGGTGCCCGGTGTTCCGCCATGGTGTCTGCTCAAGACCAACACGTGTCTCAGCCTTCCCGACCCCAGGAGCCTTCGACAGGGCTTGCGGCACAACGGGTGCAGGCTTGCAGCGCATGTGTGCCGGCCCTTTACACCCTGTCATTCCACCGGCACCTGCACGGCGGATGGGGGCGTGGCCGCGCTCTCTTTTTTGGGGATGGCGATGGTGAGCTGGCCCTCCTTGGCCGAGGCCTTGAGGCCTGCCTCATCGGCATCGGGAGGCAGGGTGAAGCTGCGGGTGAAGCTGCCGTAGATCCGCTCCACCCGATGCATGCGGTCGTGATCCTCCCGGCTCTCCTGGCGCCGCTCCCCCTGCAGGGTGAGCACACCCTGATCCAGGGTCACCTTGAGGTCGTTCTTCTCCACCCCAGGGATGTCGGCCTGGATCAGATAGGTGCCATCAGTCTCCCGGATGTCAACCCGCGGCTGCCAGTCGGCGAGGGCGCCCCAATGCCGACTGGAGGGCCAGGCCGCGAGCCGCCCGTAGCGATCGAAGAACTCCTCGATGCCCTTCATCGGTTCCCATTTCTCCAGAGCCATGGCGGTGCCAGCAACTACCCCCAAGCTATGGACACCACCCGAAGACGTATGCGCTGCGATAACTGCAAATCAGCAGCAGTGTTCAGCGGCATTCCAGACGGGAGTGTGATTCAGCCGTCGTTACGGAGGAAGGGCTCCAGAAAGCTCAGGGGCCGGGCCATGGTGGCGGAAAAGCCCAGCAGCCCCCGGTCCCGGTAGCTGTAGAGCAGGTTATCGTCGCCCTCCAGGAGAAAGGTGCCGCCCCGCTGGGTGAGGTGGTCGTCCCGGGGCACATAGGTGCGCCAGTGGCCAAGCACCTCCACCATGTTGCGCAGGCGCACGGTGGCCAGCTCGAAGGGCCGCTGAAACCCCTCCCCACCCGCCAAGGCAAACAACGGGCTGGCGAGGCGTTGGGGCGCGGAGCGATCCCCCGTGTAGCCGCGAAACACCTCCGCCAGGGTGCCCGGGGAACCCACGCCAGCGCACATCAGGAGCAGGGAGGGCCAGGGGCCACCGGGGGCCTGCAGCCCCTCAGAAAGACCGAGGGCCCGGTGCAGGCGCGGGGTGGCCTCCACCTGCAGAAGCTCCCGGGGCAAACCCGTGAAGGCGCAGAAGCGATCCGCGCCGGCCTCCTCGCCGATGCCGATCGCCAGCAGGGCGATCCCCGCGGCCTGCAGCTGCGGCAGGGCGGCGGCAAGGGCCTGGGCATATTCCAGGCTGTCGAAGTCGCCCAGCTGGGAGAGAAGCACCACCAACCGGCGGCGGCCCGGTTCCATGCCGGGCACCTGGGCCAGGTGCTGGAGCAGAGGGAAAGGAGCTGGCATGGGGGTCAAAGCGCCACCTGGGCCAGTACGGCGCGATGGCGGGGAGTGCAGGGGGTGCTCGTCACGGTGTCAAACCCCGCCAGACGCAGTTCCTCCTCCAGATCAAAAGCGAAATAGGCATCCAGGAACGGCTCCGTGCTCTTGAGCAGGGTCATCACCGCCGCGGGCATGGTCTGGTAGGCCGAGCAGGCGGGGTCCATGTCCATCACAGCCAGCCATCCCCCGGGGCGCACCAGGCGGCGGGCCTCCCGCAGGATGCGGCGGGTGGTGGGCTGGGGCATCTCGTGCAGCAGCAGAAACACCGACACCAGATCAAAGCTGCGGGCGGGCAACCCGGTGGCTTCCGGCAGGGCATGGCGCCAGGCCTGGATGCCGGCCTGGCGCCGCTCCGCCTCATGGCGGGCCACCGCCAGGTAGTAGGGGGAGAAGGTGAGGCCCGTGATGGCGGCCTGGGGGAAGGCCGCCTGGAGGGCGAAGCTGCTCAACCCCACCGTGCAATGCAGATCCAGGATGGTGGCCGGAGGCTGGGGAAACCGGGCCTGCAGGGCCTGGTGGTAGCCCACACGCAGGGCCTGGTCACTCGCCGCACCCGCTTCGGGATAGAGGCTGGAGTGCACCGCATTGGACGCCACCTCGAATTCAAAGGCCGCCTGCCAGCAGAGATGGCCGGCGTCGTAGCCGTGGAAGGAGGCCTGGTAGTTGGCCGGGTAGTCCACCGCAGGGTTGTGGACCGCCTGCCAGTGGGCATCCCAGTCCAGCCGTTCATACGCCGCCACCCGCTCGCTCCAGGGGATTCCGTGGCGCTCGGCCCGCTGGATCATCATCCGCCGGGCCTGGTGCTTCGCCACGGCCCACAGGGGTTTGACGCTGAGGGCGCCACGAATCATGGCGTCCGTCAGGGCCCCGCGGCGCGTCGGAGCGGGTCGGGTGAGGGTCATGTGGCAGGTGGCCTGCAACCGGCAGGGGGAGGCTAGGGGGTGGGGGTTTCTCCCAGGGCCTCCGCCACCGCCTTCTGAAACACCTGCTCCTCGGGCACGACGCCGGTCCAGCGTTCGAAGATCTGCATGGCCAGCTGCACCAGCATCTCCACCCCATCCACGATCGGGCAGCCCCGATCCCGCGCCGTGGCCAGAAAAGGCGTGATGCGGGGGTTGGTGATCACATCCACGGCGACGCAACCCGGCTCCACCGTGTCCCACACCAGGGGCACGGGCTCCAGCTCGGGGGCGCAACCCAGGTGGGTGGCATTCATCAGCAGGGTGGTGCCGGCGGGCACGGCCACCTCCCCCTGCCAGGGCTGCCACACCGCGGGCACGCCCGAGGCCCGGGTGACCAGATCGGCCACCTCCTGGCCCTGCTCCTGGCGGCGGGTCACCAGGGTGACATGGGCCGCACCGGCCCAGGCGATCTCCACCGCCATCGCCCGGCCCGCCCCACCGGCGCCGAGCATCACCACCCGCTGGCCGGCCAAGGGGCTCACCTTCTGAATCGCCTTCACCACCCCCTTGCCATCGTTGTTGTGGCCGATCAACCGGCCCTCCTCGATGGTCATGTAGTTGGCGGCGCCGATGGCCCGCACGTCGTCGTCCACCCCATCGAGGAGGGGGATCACGGCCACCTTGTAGGGCACGGTGATGGCCATGCCCTGATAGCCCAGGGGGCGAAGGGCTTTCACGGCAAGGGCCAGATCGGCCTCATTGGCGATGTTGTTCTTCCAGAACTGCCAGGGCAGGCCGTAGTGGGCATACACCGCATCGAACATGCGATCGATGGGGTTTTCCGCCACCGGATGGCCCATCATCCCGGTCATCTGCTTCTGGGGGGGGATCACGGGCGGAAGGCAACTGCCTTCCAGCTTGGCAAGACGGGGCGCGTTGGCAACCATGGCTTGACGCCGGCTCCGGGCGGGCCTAGCGATGGAGTTCCCTGCGGTGCGCCGCCATGACCCTTGAGGCCCATCGCGACGATCTGGCCGCCACGGCAGCGGCCCTGGCGGCTCCGGGTACGGGCCTGCTGGCGGCGGATGAATCCACGGGCACGATCGGCCAGCGGTTCGGGGCCATCGGCCTGGAGAACACGGAAGACCATCGCCGGGCCTACCGCAGCCTGCTGGCCACCACCCCCGGCCTGGCCGAAAGCATCAGCGGCGTGATCCTCTACGAGGAAACCCTGTTTCAGGACAGCAGCGAAGAGGCGGGCGGAGGCGCGCCGATCGTGGAGCTGTTCGCCCAGCAGGGCATCATCCCCGGCATCAAGGTGGACCAGGGGGTGGAGGCCCTGGCCGGGGGGCTGGAAGGCGAAACCTGGTGCACGGGCCTGAAGGGGCTGGCGGAGCGGGCGGGGCGCTATTACGCCCGCGGGGCCCGTTTCGCCAAGTGGCGGGCGGTGCTGCGCATCAGCGCCGACGGATGCCCTTCGGAGCTGGCGGTGCGGGAGAACGCCTGGGGCCTGGCCCGCTATGCGCGGGCGGTGCAGGAGCAGGGGCTGGTGCCGATCGTGGAGCCGGAGATCCTGATGGATGGCGACCACGACATCGCCACCACCGCCTCGGTGCAGGAGTGGGTGCTGCGCACGGTGTATGAGGCTCTGGCAATGAACGGGGTGTTTCTGGAGGGCAGCCTGCTCAAGCCCTCCATGACCACCGCCGGTGCCCATTGCCCAGCGCGACCCAGCCTGGAGGAGGTGGGGGAGTTCACCGTGCGCACCCTGAACCGCACGGTGCCGGCGGCGGTGCCGGCGATCCTGTTTCTCTCCGGCGGCCTCAGCGAGGAGGACGCCAGCCTCTGCCTGAATGCCATCAACGAGGCGGCGGCCCAGGGCTTTGCCCCCTGGCACCTGGGCTTCTCCTTCGGCCGGGCGCTGCAGCACTCCTGCTTGAAGCACTGGGGCGGCAGCGATCGGGAGGCAGGCCAGGCGGCCCTGCTGGCGCGGGCCCGGGCCAACGGCGCCGCCAGCCGGGGCGCCTACACCCCAGGCAGCGAACCGTCGGATGACGCCAGCCTGTTCGTGGCCGATTACAACTACTGAACGGTTTCCTCGCCCTCTGGCTCCAGGCCGAGAAAAAGACACAATCCGGCGTCAATCGCCTCCAGCTCCGTGGTCGACACCGTCCCGTAGCGGCGGCGGATGCGCTGCTGATCAATCGAGCGCACCTGATCCACCAGGGCGGTGGAAGGCTTGGTGAGACCACTGGGCCCCGGCTCCAGCTGGGGATAGAGGGCTCCGGTGGCGGGCGTGCCGGGGACGGGGACCACGGCAATCAGGGGGTAGGCTCATGGCGTGGGCTCCAGCCAGCCTTGCTCAGAGCTTCAGCGCAACGGCACCCCGGCGGTGGGATCGAGGAGGTCGGCATCAGCGGCGGGAAGATCTGCACCCCAGCCCTGAAGCCCGAGTGAGGCCGTCTCCAGGGTGTCGGGATGGGGCTCCTCCAGCGAACGCAGCAACTCCAGCCGCCGCCGGCGCCTGAGCTCATGACGCACGGCGTCGGCGATGAAGCGACTGCGGTTGCGTGCGTAGCGGTCGATGCCCGCCACGAGATCGGCGGGCATGGTCACCGTGACCCGTTCGTGGGCAGGGGATCTGCCGGGAGCGCCACCGAGCGGCAGCCCCTCAGCGGCTCGCCACCCGGTTCCAGGGCATGAGCGCCAGGAGCCGGGCCATGCCGCAGAAGCCCGTGACCCCCGCGAACACCAGGCCCGCCCCCACGAACCCGCTCAGCAGGATCCAGGGCGGTGCCACCAGCTGGCTGAGGAGAAGGCCCAGCAGCACCAGGCCACCAGCGGCGATCTGCACCTGCCGCATCAGGGGCAGGGGGGCGTTGGCCAGGCGGCGCACCGGGTAGCCCGCCTGCTGCCAACTGGGCAGGCCACCCTCCAGGTCGGTCACGGGGTGAGGATGGCCCTGCTGGAGGAGGGCCTGCACCCCCCGGGCGCTGCGGTTGCCGCTCTGGCACACCAGCACCAGGGGGCCCTCCGGCAGCGCGGCAGCGGAGAGCTGGGCCAGGGGCACATTGCGGCTGCCGGGGATGTGGCCGGCGGCGTATTCCATGGGTTCGCGCACATCGATCACGCTCACGCCCTGGCGATCGAGCCGGGCGGCGAGATCGGCGGCGCTGCAGCGGGAGGTGGAGAGGGAGGTCATGGCTGAGAACGGAGCAAAAGGAACGAAAAAAGAGAACAGAAGAGAACGGGCCCCTCAGGCGGAGTGATGCCCCTCCAGGGGGTAGCCCCCTTCGCTCCAGAGCCGCAGGCCGCCCCGCAGGTTGGCCACCCGCGGGTGGCCGGCCTTGAGCAGCTGCTGGGTGGCCAGAGCCGAGCGGCTGCCGGAATGGCACACCATCACCACCGGCCGCTCGCTGGGAATCTCTCCGAGCCGGGCTTCCAGATCGGGGAGGGGCAGCAGCCAGCTGCCGGGGATGTGGCCGTCGGGGCCGCTGAACTCCTCCGCGGAGCGCACATCCACCAGGGTGAGCTCCCCCAGATGGGCCGCCACCCACTCGCCCCCGATCTCAGGCAGGCCGGCATAGCTGCGGCGCACGGGCCCCCAGGGCTTCTGGGGCTCCTGCGGCGCCCCGTGGGCCTGCTCCCGGGGTTGGCCGGAACGGAGATTGCCGGGCAGGGCCTCGGCGATGCGGTTGGGATGGGGCAGCTTCATGTTCTCCATGTAGCCCACGAAATCCAGCTCGCTGGCCCCCCGGCCCACCCGGGCGTTGAACGCCCGCTCCTCCGCCACGGAGGTGACGCCCCGACCGCTGTAGTCGTGGCCGGGATAAAGGAGGCAGCTGAGGGGCAGGGAAAGGATCTGCTCGGTGAGGGAGCGGTAGAGGGTGTGGGCATCGCCCTGCTGGAAGTCGCA
>JAYKJF010000010.1:0-31658 GCA_035285785.1 Cyanobacteriota bacterium | reverse complement strand
CACCCTGGATCTGGTGGAGGAGATCGGCTTCGACCAGGTGAACACGGCGGCCTATTCCCCCCGCCCCAACACCCCCGCCGCCGACTGGCCCGACCAGCTGCCGGAAGCGGTGAAGGTGGAGCGGCTGCGGGAGCTCAATGCCCTGGTGGAGCGCAAGGCCAAGGAGCGCAGCGCCCGCTACAGCGGGCGGATCGAGGAGATCCTGGTGGAGGGCACCAATCCGAAGGATCCCAGCCAGGTGATGGGGCGCACCCGCACCAACCGGCTCACCTTCTTCCCCGCCGGGGATGGCCAGGGCGGCAGCCACCGCCCAGGGGATCTGGTGCCGGTGCGGATCACCGCGGTGCGGGCCTTTTCCCTCGGGGGTGAGCCCGTCACCAGCGGGTCAACGTAGAGTTTTTTCTGCATCCATTCGGGTTTTCATGGCAGCGCCGCTCCATCCGCACCAGGAGCTCCTGGTGATGCCGGACGATGGGGCCCAGGCGGTGGTGGCCCTGATCGACCAGGCCCGCACCCAGTTGCTGCTCAAGCAGTTCAAGCTGCAGTCGGAAACGGTGATGGACGCCCTGCGGCGGGCCAAGGAGCGGGGGGTGGAGGTGCGGGTGATGCTCAACCCCCACACCTCCGGCGGGGATCGCTGGAACGATGAGCCCTTTGCCCGGCTGCAGGGCTGGGGCATCAGCACCGCCTGGACCAGCGAGGCCTTCCCGGTGACCCATGAGAAATCCATGCTGGTGGATCGGGAGGCGGCCCTGATCTCCACGTTCAATCTCTCCGATAAATATTTCACTGAAACCCGGGATTACGGCGTGGTGAGCCGAAACGCCGCCGTGGTGGCCCAGGTGGCGGCGGGCTTCGAGGCGGATTGGCAGCGCACCTTCTTCGCTCCTGAACTCCACGTGGGCCTGGTGTGGAGCAGCGCCCACAGCCGGGGGCAGATGGCCCGCCTGATCGATCAGGCCCGGAGCACCCTCTGGATTCAGCATCCCAAATTCGTGGATGCGGTGATCCTTGAGCGCATCATCTCGGCCCGGGAACGGGGGGTGAAGGTGCGGGTGCTCTGCGGCGGCAAGCACGGCATCAGCGACTGGGACGTCTACGACACCTTCGCCTCCCTGCGGGTGATGGAACGGTTCGGCGTGAAGGTGCGGCGCCAGAAACACCTCAAACTGCACGCCAAACTGATCCTCATCGATGGGATCTATGCCCAGACGGGCTCGATGAACATCGACCGCAGCGCCTTTGACCTCCGCCGTGAACTGGGCATCGAGAGCGATGCCCCCGAGGTGGTGGAGCGGTTGAAGGCCACCTTTGAAGCGGATTGGAAAGCGGCGGCGAAATACGCCGCCCCCGATCCCCTCGATCCCACCTTCCACGAGGAGGGCGAGCTGCCGCCGGATCCCCACTTCGTGCATGACTGACCCCCTGGAGCCCCTGGCGCCGGCCCCCACCGCGCGCCAGTTGTTCACCGGCCTGCTGCAGGTGGCCCTCTCCTCCTTTGGCGGCGGCCTCTCGGTGTGGAGTCAACGGATCATCGTGGAGCAGCGCCGCTGGATGAGCAACGACGCCTTCCTCACCGGCCTCACCGTGGCCCGCCTGCTGCCCGGCCCCAACCAGATCAATCTGGCGGTGTATGTGGGGGCCACCTTCGGTGGCCTGCGGGGGGCCCTCACCGCCCTGGCGGGCATGCTCCTGGTGCCCTTCAGCCTGTTGATGGGGGTGGGACTGCTGTATTTCCAGCTGCATGGCCTGCCCCTGGTGGATCGGGTGCTGGCCGGCATGGTGGCCGTGGCCGCGGGACTGGCCCTCTCCATGGGGTTCAAGATCCTGCCCACCTATCGGACCGACCCTGTGGCCCTGGCGCTGGCCGCGGCCGTGTTCCTGGCCATGCAGGTGTTCCATGTGCGGCTGGTGCCCCTGCTGCTGGTGGTGTCGCCCCTGGCCATGGCCTGGTACTGGCCCCGCAAGGGCGAGGAGCACCAGCCGTGATGGTTCCCTGGGGGGCGTCGCTGCTCGCCGCTGCCGCCGGGTCATGCGAGCCCACCCACCTCAGCGATCTGGGCCAACTGCTCAAGGTGATGGGCACCTTTCTGGGGCTGTCGCTCTTCTCGATCGGCGGGGGCAACACCCTGCTCACGGAATACCACCGCCTGAGCGTGGAGCAGTACTGCTGGCTCACCACCGCCCAGTTCAACGACCTCTACGCCCTGGCGGAGGCGGCTCCGGGGCCCAGTTCCATGCTCGTGGGCCTGCTGGGCATGGGGGCGGCCTGGCGGGAGGGGCCGCTCTGGGCGGTGCTCACGGGCGTGGCGGCCGAGGCGGCCATCCTCCTGCCCTCCACCCTGCTGGTGGTGGTGGTATGCCTGGGCTGGAGCCGCTTCCGCCACTCCCCCTGGCGGCTGGCCTTCGAGCGCGCCATGGGGCCGATCACCCTCGGGGTGCTGTTTGCCGTGGGGGTAAAGATCCTCCGCCTCTCCGACACCAACCCCACCGGCATCGTGGTGTCGCTCCTGGTGTGCGCCCTGGTGCTCACCACCCGCCTGTCGCCCCTGTGGATGATGGCCGTGGCGGGGCTGCTGGGGGGCCTGGGAGTGATCCACCGCTGACCCCCCTTGGTGCCCCTTCCCAGCACTGATACCGTTTGGCGTCTGCCATTCGCCCGCCCCCATGCCCGACGTGCCCCCTCCCATCCGAGTCGGCCTGGTGTTCGGAGGGGCCTCGGGAGAACACGCTGTGTCGATCCGCTCCGCGGCCACCGTGCTGGGCGGCCTGCGCAGCGATGCCAACCAGGAGCGCTACGACGTGCGCTGCTTTTACATCGATCGCGCCGGCCGCTGGTGCCCCCAGGCTGTGGCCGAAGCGGTGCTGGCCCAGGGCAGCCCACCCCCTGAGGAGCAGGAGCAACGTCCCGGCTTCCAGGGATTTCCGGAAGGGGCCCTGGAGGTGGAGGTGTGGTTCCCTGTGCTCCATGGCCCCAATGGGGAGGATGGCACCATCCAGGGGCTCTTCACCCTGATGCAGGTTCCCTTTGTCGGGTCGGGGGTGCTGGGTTCGGCCATGGGGATGGACAAACAGGCCATGAAGGCCGCCTTTGCGGCCGCTGGCCTCCCCCAGGTGCCCTACCTCTGCCTGTCGCGCAGCGATCTCCAGCCCACCGCCGGTGCGGAGCGCCCTGAGGCCCTGCTGGAGCGCATCGAAGCCGCCCTGGGCTACCCCTGCTTCGTGAAGCCGGCCAATCTGGGCTCCTCCGTGGGGATCAGCAAAGCCACCGACCGCTCCTCCCTCTGGGCCGGGCTCCAGAGCGCCGCGGCCCTGGATCCCCGATTGGTGGTGGAGAAGGGCGTGGTGGCCCGGGAGCTGGAATGTGCCGTTCTGGGCCCCCCCGAAGGGCTGGAGGCCTCCGTGCTGGGGGAAATCCGCTTCGATGCCGACTGGTACGACTACGAGGCCAAATACAGCGAAGGGCGCAGCCACACCCTGATTCCGGCCCCCGTGGCGGAAGAGCTGCAGAACAGGGCCCGGGCCATGGCCGTCGAGGCCTGCCGGGCAGTGGGAGCCTCTGGCCTCTCACGGGTGGATTTCTTCTACAGCGAATCCGACGATGCCCTCTGGCTGAACGAAATCAACACCCTGCCGGGATTCACCAGCCAGAGCATGTATCCCATGCTCTGGGCCGCCAGTGGCCTCCCCCTGACCGAGCTCCTTCACCGTTTGCTGCAGGACGCGAGAGAATCCGCGGAGTTTCCGCCGACCAACCGATAACCCCATGGGTCAAGGACTCCTCTGGCTCCCCCTGTTGCTCGTGTTCGTGCTGCTCACGGGCCTGGGTTGGCTGGAGCGCAGACGGCAACGGCTGTTTCGCGAGTGGGCCGCCGGGGCCGAGCTGGCCAAGCTGGATGCGGCCGGAGCGGCCCGCCTGGTGGATGGCGTGTTGAGCTGGGCCACCTTTGAGGCGGGCACCTTCCGTGAACTGGGGTCGTTCGAGATCAAGCAGCTGGAACTCACCGAGCTGATGGCGCTCCGCTCCGGTGAAGCGCCCCTCACGGACGAGAGCCAGGGGGCCTGCCGGCTGCGCCTCGTGGGCGGTGGCCAGCAAAAGGACCTGCCCTTCAGCGAGGCGGAGAGGGCCCGCCGCTGGATGGATGAACTGATGGCCCGCTCCCGGTGTGAACTGTGAAGCGGCGGTCTTCCCCTTCCCCCAGGTCGTCCACGCTCCCCGGCGTGGATCGTCGCCGTGAACTGCGCCGGCAGCGGCAGATGGAGCGGCTGCGGGATGGCTGGCGGGTGCTGGTGTATGCCGCCCTCACCACGGGTCTGGGATTTGTGCTGCTGCGCGAGGGCTGGATTCTCCAGGGCCCCAACCAGGTGGAAGTGAGTGGCAGCCGGGTGGTGAGCCGGGAGCAGGTGATTGAAGCGGCGAAACTGAAATTTCCCCTTCCCCTGCTCACCCTCCAGCCGCGCTTGCTGCGGAACAACCTGGCCGACACCCTCCCGGTGGAGCAGGTGCGGGTGACCCGCCTGATGCTGCCCCCCCGGCTGCGGGTGGAGCTGATGGATCGGGAAGCGATCGCCCGGGCCGAACGCCGGACGCCGAAGGGGCCGGAGCTGGGCTTTGTGGATCGAACCGGGCGGTGGATCCATGCCGATCCCCAGACCCGCATGCGACTGGGGGGGGAGGCTTCCATCCGCGTGGTGGGCTGGAATGAGCGCCACCTGCCCGTACTGGCCAAGGTGCTTGAAGCCCGGGAACAGATCGGGCCTGGATTGAAGGAGATCCGGTTCGAACCGGATGGTTCCCTCTGGATCACCACCCGCGACCTGGGCCCCCTGCGCCTGGGGCCGGCGGATTCCAAGCTTGGGCGACGGCTGCAGGTGTTGATTCACCTCAATCGCACCCTGCCAGCCCGCCTGGCCGGCAAGCGGCCGACCAGCATTGATCTCACCGATCCTGAACAACCGGAACTTAATCTTTCCTCATCAACTTCCCCGTCGTCCCCTGAAGGCTCCAGCCGTCGTCCCGGCGGCCGCAGGCCCTACCCCTAGGCTCTGCCAGCCAATCCACACAAGGAATTGCCTCCCAACCCTTTTCGGGAGAAGGTACTCATCCCGTAACAGACGGGACACCTCTCCTGAAGACATAATGCACCCACCCAGCAATGGCGCCACTCCTTCAGAGGTGAAGGCTCCCTCGTCGCCTCCAGCGATGATGGAATCCACCAGTGGGTCCTTGCTTCGCGAGCACCGTTCACCGTCACCGCAATCGCCCTTCCAGATGAGCCAGAGCACGCCCTCCGCCAACGGGATTATTCCAAGCCAGACAGCGCGCATCGAGGTGATCGGCGTCGGTGGGGGTGGCAGCAACGCGGTGAACCGGATGATCGCGGCGGAGATGCAGGGGATCGGGTTCTGGGTGCTGAACACGGATGCCCAGGCTCTGATTCAGTCGGCAGCGCCCCAACGGATTCAGCTGGGCCAGGCCCTCACCAGTGGCCTCGGGGCGGGGGGCAATCCTCTGATCGGCCAGAAAGCGGCCGAAGAATCCCGCGCTGAGCTCCAACGATCGGTGGAAGGGGCCGACATGGTGTTCATCGCTGCGGGGATGGGCGGAGGCACCGGCACCGGAGCGGCACCGATCCTGGCGGAGGTGGCCAAGGATTGCGGCGCCCTCACCGTGGGCATCGTCACCAAACCCTTTGGTTTCGAGGGCCGGAAGCGCCAGCGTCAGGCGGAACAGGGCATCGCCCAGCTGGCGGAGCACGTGGATACATGGATCGTGATCCCCACCGACCGGCTGCGGGATGCCATCGCCGGGGCACCGCTGCAAGAGGCCTTCCGCGCCGCGGACGATGTGCTCCGCATGGCCGTGAAGGGCATCACAGAAATCATCACCCGGGCTGGCCTGGTGAATGTGGACTTTGCGGATGTGCGGTCGGTGATGGCGGATGCGGGCACGGCCCTGCTCGGCATCGGCGTCGGTTCAGGCCGCTCCCGCGCCAGTGAAGCGGCCCAGGCCGCCATGAGCAGTCCCCTGCTGGAATCGGCCCGCATCGACGGTGCCAAGGGCTGCATCATCAACATCTCCGGCGGCCGGGACATGACCCTGGAAGACATGACCACCGCCTCGGAGGTGATCTACGACGTGGTGGATCCGGAAGCCAACATCATTGTGGGAGCGGTGGTGGATGAGCAGCTGGAAGGCGAAATCCACGTCACTGTGATCGCCACCGGGTTCGAGAGCGGTGGCACCTACCGTCCGGAGCGGGTGGCTTCGGCCTTCAGCTCCTCCCTCGACGAGTCCTCCATGCCGGAGCGGGGTGCCAAGATCCCTCCCTTCCTCGTGAACCGACAGGGTCGACTGGACGGTGAGGGCTGATCCTTAAAAAGGGGTGACCCGGAGACCACGCCTGCCCAGAGCATCCCGTATGGCTGCTACCTTCCGGTCCTGACCAGGTTTGGGCGTCTTGGCCGCGTGGATCCGGGCCAGCAGCATTCTACCCCGTGCCCCCATAGGCTTGAGCGTCTTCCTGATCGTTCCCCTTGCCCCAACGCCCCGGCGATCTCCTGCTCCGTAAACAGGCGGGCTTGCCTATCACCATCCTCACGGCCTGGGATGCCCTTTCGGCAGCCATCGTGAGCGAGGCCGGTGCGGATGTCGTTCTGGTGGGTGATTCCCTGGCCATGACCGCCCTGGGCCATCCCACCACCCTGCCGGTCACGCTGGACGAGATGCTCCATCACTGCCGTGCCGTGGGACGGGGTCTGCGCCGGGTGGGGGGGGACGCCCCCCTGCTGATCTGCGATCTGCCCTTCCTCAGCTATCAATGCGGCCTGGATGCGGCCGTGGCGGCCGCGGGCCGGGTGCTGAAGGAGAGCCCGGCGGCGGCCGTGAAGATGGAGGGGGCCGAGCCGGAAA
Source organism: Cyanobacteriota bacterium (assembly GCA_035285785.1). Lineage (GTDB taxonomy): Bacteria > Cyanobacteriota > Cyanobacteriia > PCC-6307 > Cyanobiaceae > Cyanobium. Next base: position 24,745 of record JAYKJF010000010.1, on the reverse strand, counting down.
CCCTGGAGGCCGCCGATCGGATGGTGCGGATGGGAATCCCGGTGATGGGCCATCTGGGCCTCACCCCCCAATCGGTCCATCGCCTCGGCCTGCGGCGCCAGGCCACCGATCCCCGCTCCCAGGAGCGCTTGCAGCAGCAGGCATTGGCCCTGGAGGCCCGGGGCTGTTTTGCCCTGGTGGTGGAACACATCCCCGACAGCCTGGCCACGGAGCTCTGCGGGCGGCTCACCATTCCCGTGATCGGCATTGGGGCCGGCGCCAGCTGTGATGGCCAGGTGCGGGTGACCGCCGACCTGTTGGGCTTCACGGATCGCCAACCCCCCTTTTCCCCCCCCCTGGTGGATGGTCGGGGGTTGGCGGTGGAGGCCCTGCGGGGGTGGATTCGGCAGCAGGGCACCCCGGCCGCCCGGCCGGTTGCTCCATCCACCACCCCAGAAAGTCCCGCAGCACCGAGTTGCTGACGGCCAGCCCCCCCGGATCGGAGAGCCGCCAGCGCGGCCCCTCGATGCACAGCCGGCCGCTCTCCAGCCAGGGGCGGAGATGGGCCTGCAGGTCGCCCAGGGCGGCAGGCTCCAGGCCCTCCTCCGCCAGGAGCGCCCCCATGGCCACCCCCTCCCGCCGCCGCAACCCCACGATCACCCGTTCGTCGAGGGGGAAGGGGCTGGGGGGCTCACTGGCGTCAGGGATCCGTTCCTCCAGCCACTGCCCGTAGCCGGCCCGGGTGCGGGGCTTGGCCACCCGCCGGCCGAAGGGGGCCTCCGTTGCCCCCATGCCGAAGCCCCACCAGGGGGCCCCGCTCCAATACACCCGGTTGTGGCGGCTGGTGTGACCCGGCAACGCGTAGTTGGAAATTTCGTAGCGGCCATAGCCCGCGCTGCGCAGGCGCTGGGCCGTGAGCTCCATCAGATCGGCGGCCAGGTCGTCCTCCGGCAGCTCGAGCTGCCCCTGCTGCTGTCGCCGGGCAAACACCGTGCCCGGTTCGATGCTCAGGTCGTAGATCGAGAGATGGGGGGGGGCCAGCGCCAGGGCCTGGTCGAGTTGGTGGCGCCAGTGGGCGGTGGCCTCCGTCGGGGTGTGCACGGCCGGTCCACCGGGCAGGGAGGGCAGGCCCTGGATCAGATCCAGGCTCCAGCTGTGCAGGAGCCCCATCTGGCGGGCCCGCTGCAGCCAGATCGCCGCCTCCACCAGGTGGGCCCGGCGATGGTGGCGCCCCAGACCCTCCAGCACGGCGTCGTCAAAGCTCTGCCCCCCCAGGCTCACCCGGTTGATGCCCGCGGCCAGCACCGCCTGCAGACGGGCCTCATCAAAGGTGGCCGGATCCATCTCCAGGGTGATCTCCGCGCCCGGGGCCAGGCCGAAGCGCTGCCGCAGGGCCTCCAGGAGCCCCTCCACCTGGGGGGGCGTGAGCAGGGAGGGGGTGCCGCCCCCGAAATACACCGTGGAGAGCGGGGGGCCATCCGCACTGGTGGCGATCTCCCGGCCGAGGGTGTCCAGATAGGTGGCGATGGCTGGATTGCGGCTGCCATCGGCCCGATCGCCCAGGGGAACCACGGGGAAATCGCAGTAGAAACAGCGCCGCAAACAGAAGGGAATGTGCAGATAGGCGGCCCGGGGTGGGGGAAGCGTCACGAGCGGTTACCCCTTCCTGGCAAATCGACGAAGATCAGGCATGCTTCGGGGCTGATGCAATGGGCGGCCGCGCACAGTCGCCATGGTGAACGTCCTCATCCTGCTGTTGTTTCTCATCTCCGGAGCCGCCACCGGTTGGCTCGGGGTGGATCTGCTGCCGGAGCGCCTGCTGCTGCAGGTCTCCAATATGGAGGGTCTGCGCACGGTGCTGGGAGGATTCGGCGCCTTCTTCGGCCTGCTGGCTGGATTTTTCTTCCAGCAGCTCCGCCGGCGCCTGATGCAGCAGGTGCGCAGCATGCCCACGGATCTGCTCGTGAGCCGGGCGGTGGGCCTGATCCTGGGCCTGCTGGTGGCCAACCTGCTCCTGGCGCCGATCCTGCTGCTGCCCCTCCCCTGGGAGGTGGTTCTGGTGAAACCCCTGGCGGCTGTGCTGAGCAATGTGTTCTTCGGGGTGCTCGGCTACAACCTGGCCGAGGTGCACGGGCGCACGCTTCTGCGCCTGTTCAACCCCTCCAGCACCGAAGCCCTGCTGGTGGCCGAGGGGGTGCTCCAGCCCGCTTCGGCGAAGATCCTCGATACCAGCGTGATCATCGACGGGCGCATCGAGGGCCTGCTGGCCTCCGGACTGCTGGAGGGCCAGGTGATCGTGGCCCAGGCCGTGATCGATGAACTGCAGGCCCTGGCGGATTCGAGCAACGCGGAAAAACGGGGCAAGGGCAGGCGCGGCCTGAAATTGCTGGGGGGCTTGCGCGACACCTACGGCCGGCGGATGGTGATCAACAGCACCCGCTACGAGGGCAACGGGGCGGACGACAAGCTGCTGAAACTCACCGCCGATACGGGGGGCACCCTGCTCACGGCGGATTTCAACCTGGCCCAGGTGGCCGCCCTGCAGGAGCTCCGGGTGGTGAACCTGAGCGAACTGGTGATTGCCCTGCGGCCCGAGGTGCAGCCGGGCGACTCCCTCCAGCTGAAGATCGTGCGGGAGGGCAAGGAAGCCGATCAGGGGGTGGGCTACCTGGAGGACGGCACCATGGTGGTGGTGGAAGACGCGCGCAAGCGCATCGGCGAGCGCCTGCTGGTCACCGTCACAGGAGCCCTGCAGACCCCCACCGGCCGGATGGTGTTTGCCCGTCAGGACAAGGACCGCCCGAAGGATCCGGCCGAGCGGCCGGCAGAGAAGGGGCGCAACCCCGCAGCAGGAGTTGGGGCGAAAGGGAGCGGGAAACCCATCGCCGCCACGGAGCAACCCCCCGCCGGCCCCGGCTAGGGTGCAAGGGTGCTGCGTGTGTTCTGCGGATGTCGGTGTCAGCCCCTTACTACGGTGATTCCGCGGTGATGCGCACGCCCCCTCCGGATCTGCCATCCCTGCTGCTGAAGGAACGGATCGTTTACCTGGGGTTGCCCCTGTTCTCTTCCGACGACGCGAAACGTCAGATGGGGATCGATGTGACTGAGCTGATCATTGCCCAGTTGCTGTATCTGGAATTCGATAATCCCGACAAGCCGATTTATTTCTATATCAATTCCACCGGCACCAGCTGGTATTCCGGCGATGCCATCGGCTTTGAAACCGAGGCCTTCGCCATCTGCGACACCCTTCGCTACGTGAAGCCCCCTGTGCACACCATCTGCATCGGCCAGGCCATGGGCACGGCAGCCATGATCCTCAGCGCCGGCACCAAGGGCCAGCGGGCCGCCCTTCCCCACGCCTCGATCGTGTTGCACCAACCCCGCTCCGGCGCACGGGGCCAGGCCAGTGATCTGCAGATCCGGGCCAAGGAAGTGCTCCACAACAAGCACACCATGCTGGAAATCCTGTCCCAGAACACGGGCAGGCCCACGGAGCAGCTGGCGAAGGATTCCGATCGCATGACCTACCTCACGGCCGATCAGGCCATGGAGTACGGCCTGATCGATCGGGTGCTCACCAGTCGCAAGCAGCTGCCCATGCCCGAAACCGTTGTGGCCGCCGGCATCGGTTAGGTCAGCCAGACGCCCCCTCCTGTCCACCCCTCTTCCTCAAACCCATGCCCATCGGCACCCCGAGCGTCCCCTATCGCCTTCCCGGCAGCCAATACGAACGCTGGGTCGACATCTACACCCGGCTGGGTGTGGAGCGCATCCTCTTTCTGGGGCAGGAAGTGAGCGATGCCGTGGCCAACAGCCTGGTGGCCCAGATGCTCTATCTGGATTCGGACGACAATTCGAAGCCGATCTATCTCTACATCAACTCCCCCGGCGGCTCCGTCACGGCTGGTCTGGCGATCTACGACACGATGCAATATGTGAAATCGGATGTGGTCACCATCTGTGTGGGGTTGGCCGCCAGCATGGGGGCTTTCCTGCTGGCCGCGGGCACCAAGGGCAAGCGGCTGGCCCTGCCCCACAGCCGCATCATGATCCACCAGCCCCTGGGCGGCACCAGCCAGCGCCAGGCCAGCGACATTGAGATCGAAGCCAGGGAAATCCTGCGCATCAAGGACATGCTCAACCAGTCGATGGCCGACATGACCGGCCAGCCGCTGGAGAAGATCAACAAGGACACCGACCGCGACTATTTCCTCAGTGCCGCCGAGGCGGTGCAGTACGGCCTCATCGACCGGGTGGTCGCCCATCCCAGCGAGGCCTGAGCCGCCCCCTCCGTTCCTCCACCGTCCTCCCCTCCCATGGCCCAGTCGCTCCAGGAAGCCGCGGATGCGTTCTATGCGGCAGGCAACCAGCTCCTGGCAGGGGATCCCCACGCCTTCGCGGCCATCTGGTCGGAGGCCGACGACATCAGCCATCTCGGCCCCACCGGGGCGGTGTGCGTGGGGCGCCAGGCCGTGATGGCCGAGTTTGCCAAGGAAGCCGCCATGGGGTTCAGGGGCACCCTGGTGGCCGATGCACGCCGCTTTGTGGAAACCCCGGAGATGGGTGTTCTGGTGTGCATGGAACGCACCAGCGGCATGACCCAGGCGGGGGAGGCGATCCAGAGCGACATCCGCTCCACCACGGTGTTTCGCCGGGAAGGCGACCAGTGGCGCGCCGTGCATCACCACACCGATCGGTTCTGAGGCCGCTGCGGCCCCTTCAGCCCTGGCTGGCGTGGCGGGATCCCTTGCCGGTGAAGGCCAGCAGCTTGGCTGCCGCCGTGGGATCCACCGGCAAACCCGAAGGATCCAGCAGCCCCAGCTGGGCCAGCAGACCCGCCTGGTCCCAGTAGATGTGCTCGTAGGACACCTTCCCCTCGTGCACGCCCACAATCACCACCAGGGCCATCTCCACCCGCCGGCCCGTGGGAGCCACCCCCGGCAACAGGTGGCTGAGGGTTTCGGTGTGGGTGAAGCGGATCACCAGTTCATCCACCAGCCGCTCCCCATTCTCCGTGCGGGAGATGGTGATGAACTCCACATCGGGCGGAAAGAACTGGCCGATCAGCTTGGTGGCGTAAAACTCCCGCACCCCCTCATAGCCCTGGCCACCGGTGCCGGAGCCCAGATTGATCAGGTGGGGGTTCGGCACCATGGAAGCCAGGGTGCCCTCCAGATCAGCGTGGAGCTCACACTGCATGTGGGTTTCGAACAGGGCCGCCGGACCGGTCATGGCGCTTGGACAGACTCGCTTTGAACGTAGCCAGGGCCACCCAGCGCGGGGAGGCCGCGGCGCTTTCGTAAAGTTCACCCTTGCCCAGCCCGAACCGACGCCCTGATGGCCCAGCTCTATTACGACACCGACGCCGATCTCAGCCTGCTGAACGGCAAGACGGTGGCCATCATCGGCTATGGCTCCCAGGGCCATGCCCATGCCCTCAACCTCAAGGACAGCGGCATCAACGTGGTGGTGGGCCTCTATGCAGGCAGCCGCTCCGCCGAAAAGGCCCGGGCTGATGGGCTGGAGGTGCTGAGTGTGGCGGAGGCGGCCGCCAAAGCCGATTGGATCATGATCCTGCTGCCCGATGAGGCACAGAAAACGGTGTATGCGGAGGAGATCGCCCCCCACCTCACCGCCGGCAAGGTGCTCAGCTTTGCCCACGGCTTCAACATCCGCTTCGGCCTGATCCAGCCCCCCGCTGACGTGGATGTGGTGATGATCGCCCCCAAGGGCCCCGGCCACACCGTGCGCTGGGAGTATCAGAACGGCATGGGCGTGCCCGCCCTCTTCGCCGTGCACCAGGACGCCAGCGGCAACGCCCGCGCCCTGGCCATGGCTTACGCGAAGGCCATCGGTGGCACCCGGGCCGGCATCCTGGAAACCAACTTCAAGGAGGAGGCCGAAACCGATCTCTTCGGCGAACAGGCCGTGCTCTGCGGTGGCCTCAGTGAGCTGGTGAAGGCTGGCTTTGAAACCCTGGTGGAGGCCGGCTACCAGCCCGAGCTGGCCTATTTCGAGTGCCTCCACGAAGTGAAGCTGATCGTGGATCTGATGGTGCGCGGCGGCCTCACCGCCATGCGGGATTCCATCTCCAACACGGCGGAATATGGCGACTACGTCAGTGGGCCCCGCTTGATCACGGCGGACACCAAGGCGGAGATGAAGCGCATCCTCAGCGACATCCAGGATGGCACCTTCGCCCGCAACTTCGTCGCCGAGTGTGAGGCGGGCAAACCGGAGATGACCCGCATCCGGGAGCGGGACAGCCAGCACCCCATCGAGGAGGTGGGCAAGGGCCTGCGCTCCATGTTCAGCTGGCTCAAGGCCAGCTGATCGGGCCGAGGGCGGGAACGGTTGAGCGTGCTCCATCCCGCCCTGTTGGTGGTGCTGGCCTGTCTGCTGGATCGCCTGGTGGGCGACCCGCGCCGCTGCCTCCATCCCGTGCAGGTGATGGGCTGGGTGATCGCGCAGCTGCGCCGCCTCTGTGAGGCCTGGGCGGGCGACACCCCCTGGAAGCTGAGGCTGGCGGGGATCGTGCTCACCCTGGTGGTGGTGGCGGGATCGGGGTTCACGGGCTGGCTGCTGGAGCAGGGGGCCCGGGAATGGCCCCTGCTGGCCACCCCCCTGCTGGTGGTGGCCCTGGCCAGTGCCCTGGCGGGCCGGAGCCTGGAGCAGGCGGTGCGGAACGTGCTCTTGGCCCTGCCCGATCTGGAGGAGGCCCGCTCGCGCCTGCGGTGGATCGTGGGGAGAAGCGTGGAGGACCTACCGGAAGGGGAGATCCTGCGGGCCGCAGCGGAAACCACGGCCGAAAATGCCGTGGATGGGCTGTTTGCCCCCCTGTTCTGGATGCTGGTGGGGGCCGCCCTGGTGGCGCGCTGGCCCTGGGCCCCCGGCCCCCTCACCCTGGCCTGGGTGTTCAAGGCCAGCAGCACCCTCGATTCCATGCTCGGCTACAGGCAGGGCCGGCTGCGCTGGCTCGGCACGGCCGGGGCCCGGCTGGATGATGGGCTCACCTGGCTCCCCGCCCGCCTGGTGGCCCTCACCCTGCCGGCCATCAGCGCGCCCCCCCAGCACTGGCTCGGGCGCGTTCAGGTGGCGTTGCGGGAAGGGGCTGCCGATCCCTCCCCCAACGCGGGCGTGTCCGAGGCGGCCTATGCCAACGCCGTGGGGGTGCAGCTGGGCGGGCGGAACCGCTACGCCGATGGCTGGCGCGACAAGCCCCTCCTGGGCGTGGGACGTGGAGCTCCGGATCAGCCAGCCGTGGAACGGATGCTCGCCCTCAGCCTGCGGCTGGAAGGGGCCTGGGTGCTGATCAGCCTCGCTCTGGCCGCACTCCCCTCCCTGATCGGCGCCTAGTAGGCGCCGCGATCGCGGGGGTTGAGCACCACCATGATGGTTTTGAGCACGATCTGGAGATCGAGGGCGAAATTGCGGGCGCGGGAATAGCGCAGGTCGAGACGCACCCTCTGGCGGTAGGTGAGGTTGTTGCGGCCGGACACCTGCCAGAGCCCGGTCATGCCCGGACGGACAGCCAGCACCTCATTCATGTGGTGGCCGTAGCGGGGCAGTTCAGCCCGCACGATGGGGCGTGGACCCACCACGCTCATCTCCCCCCGCAGCACATTCAGAAACTGGGGCAGCTCATCCAGGCTGGAACGGCGCAGAAACTTACCGATCTTGGTGATGCGGGGATCGTTCTTGAGCTTGTGATCCTTGGCAAATTCCGCCTTCAGCTCCGGCGAGGAGGAGAGGAGGGATTGGAGAATTTTGTCGGAGTCTTTCCGCATCGTGCGGAACTTCACGCAGCCGAAGGTTTTGTAATCCCGGCCGATCCGTGGTTGCACGTAGAAAATCGGCCCCCGGGAGGACGCCCGCACCAGCAGAGCCAGGGCGATGAACACAGGCGCTCCGAGGGTGAGAACGGAGAGGGAGAACACAATGTCGCCGGTGCGCTTGACGAATCTGGAGCGCTTCGACTGGAGATCAATCAGCTCGGCGGGAGCCAGCAGGCCCGGCCGCAAGGCAATGACGTTTCCGGATTGAACTGACGATGCAGATCCTGCACTCAGCACCATCGTTCACCCGGATTAACACAAACGAAAGTAACGGAGTTGGTCCAGGAGATCCCATGCCTAGAGGCCACTCATGCCAGAGGCACAGGCAAGGGAAGGGGGATTCGGTGGTGGTTCAGTCGCCGTTGATGCCCATCCCAGAGGCGCTGCAGCTCATCCGCCATGCGCGCGTGAAAGCGGCTGGGCGAGAAGGTGTCCGCCCAGCGGCGTTGCCCCTCCGCCGGCAGCTGCCGCCAGAGGGCCTGGGTATGGAACCGCTCCAGGGCAGCCGCCAGGCACGCCACGCTCTGTTCGCTCACCCAGAGGCCGGTGGGGTGGGGGCTCGGGTGGTCGAGGGGGCGCACGCTGTCGCAGAACCCGCCGGCGCCATAGGCAATCACGGGGGCACCGGCGGCCATGGCTTCCACCGGGGCAATCCCGAAATCCTCCAGCCCCACATTCACGTAGGCCCGGCAGCGCTCCAGCCAATCGGTGGCCTCGCTGTCGGAGCAGCGCCCCAGGAAGCGCACGGTGGGTCCCGCCATGGCCTCCAACCGCTGGCGCTCCGGCCCATCGCCGATCACCACCAGGGGCAACCGGGTGCGGTTGCAGGCCTCCACCACCAGAGCCACCCGCTTGGGGGGCACCAGGCGGCAGAGGCTGAGATAGAAGTCGTCCCGGGGGCGGTTCCAGCGGAACCGATCCACCTCCACCGGTGGATGCACCACCGTGGCCCGCCGCCCCCAGTAACGGCGGATGCGGCTGGCCGTGAAGCGGGAGTTGGCGATGAAGGCCGTGGGCCGCTGGGCGCTGAGCACATCCCACTGGCGAAGCCGATGCAACTGGAGCCGTACCAGGGGGCCCAGGGGCCCCCGCGCCAGCTGGGAGCTGGCCAGGTAGGGGTGCATCTGGTCCCAGGCGTAGCGCACCGGGGTGTGCACATAGCTCACGTGGAGCTGATCCGGACTGGTGAGCACCCCCTTGGCCACCAGATGGCTGCTGCTCACCACCAGGGGATAGGCCGCCAGATCCAACTGCTCGATGGCCAGGGGGAGCAGGGGCAGGTATTGCTGCACGTGGCTCACCCCCCAGGGGAGGTGCTGGATGAAGGAGGTGTGCACCTGCCGGCCCGCCAGCCAGCTCTCGGGCCGCCGGCTTTCCCCATCCACCAGGGCGAAGAGATCCGGCCGCCGACCCGCGTGGCTGAGGAGCCCATCCAGTTCCCGGGCCACCTGCTCCGATCCCCCCACGGATCGGGGGGTGAACCATTCGTGCACCAGGGCAATGTCTGGGCTTGTCACGAAAACTCTCAGGCGATTGCCGATCAGGAGGGAGATGCCGAAGCTAGGCGAGTTGCTGTTGGAGACACGTCGGCCGATGGCGATCCGCGAGCTTTTGGAAGATGCCCTGAAGGAGCCCAACATCGGCATCACTCCCTGCTTTCGCTGGCATGCCACCCCCGTGGGAATTGCGGCCCTGTGGTCGGAGGGGAAACCACCTGCCTCGCCGCCGTTTGAAACGGCCCTGAAGGAAGGCCTGCAGGTGGGGCTGGATCTGAGCCGGGAGGAGCGGGAATTTCACCAGGTGAAATCCGGGCTGGTGCTGCTGTTCCACTCCTGAGGCTCCCGCCGGCCCCCCCGTGATCCCTAGGGTGCCGGGCCATGGAACCTGTCCACGTCGTTCTGTTCAAGCGGGATCTGCGGGTGCACGACCATCGGCCCCTGCGGGAGGCCGCCCGCTGCGGATCCGTGCTGCCCCTCTACGTGGTGGAGCCGGAGCTCTGGGCCCAGAGGGATGCCTCCGGCCGCCAGTGGGCCTTCTGCGCCGAAGCCCTGGCCGACCTCCAGGCGGATCTGGCCCGCCTCGGTGCCCCTCTGGTGCTGCGGGTGGGGGAGATGATCGGGGTGCTGGCCCAGCTCCAGAGCCAGGTGGCGATCGAAGCCCTCTGGAGCCATGAGGAAACGGGCAACGGCTGGACCTACAGCCGGGACAAGGCCCTGGCCCGCTGGTGCCGCACCCAGGGGATTCCCTGGCACCAGTATCCCCAGAACGGGGTGGTGCGGGCCCTGGGGAGCCGGGATGGCTGGGCGCGCCGCTGGGAAGAGCGCATGGGCCAACGCCCCCTGGAGGCCCCCCCTGCCCTGGAGGGGGCGGCTGCAGCCAGCCTGGCGCCCTGGCCCGCCGGGGGCCTGCCCACGGCGGAAGCGCTGGCCCTGCCGCCCGATCCCTGCCCGGGCCGCCAGCCCGGGGGGCGCCGGGCCGGCCTGGCACTGCTGGAGAGCTTTCTGGCGGAGCGGGGCCAGGGGTATGTGAAGGGCCTGTCGAGCCCGATCACGGCGGGGGTGAGTTGCTCCCGGCTCTCCCCCCACCTGGCCTTCGGCACCCTCTCGATGCGGGAGATCGTGCACGCCAGCCGCCGCCGGCGCGGGCCCCGGGCCTTTGAGGAACGGCTCCACTGGCACTGCCACTTCATGCAGAAGCTCGAGAGCGAGCCGGAGCTGGAAGTGAGGGAGGCCCACCCCGCCTTCGCCGGATTGCGCCGCACCGATCCGGAGCGGCTGGCCGCCTGGAGCGAGGGGCGCACGGGCCTGCCCTTCGTGGATGCCTGCCAGCGGGCCCTGAACGCGGAGGGCTGGATCAACTTCCGCATGCGCGCCCTGCTGATGGCCGTGGCCAGCTACCACCTGTGGATCCACTGGCGCGACAGCGGACTGGTGCTTGCCCGCCGCTTCGTGGACTACGAGCCGGGGATCCACTGGATGCAGTGCCAGATGCAGGCCGGCACCACGGGCATCAACACGGTGCGGCTCTACAACCCGGTGAAGCAGGGGCTGGATCACGATCCCAGCGGCACCTATGTGCGCCGCTGGGTGCCGGAGCTGGCGCGGGTGCCCCTGGCCCACCTCCACACCCCCTGGACCATGACCCTGGCCGAGCAGGAGGCCGCCGGCTGCGTGCTCGGTGTGCACTACCCCGCCCCGATCGTCAACCACCAGCAGGCGGCTCGGGAGGCGCGGGATCGGGTGTGGGCGGTGCGCCGGGGGGCGGGCTTCCGGGAGCGGGCCGATGCGATCCAGGAGCGCCATGGATCGCGCCGCTCCGGGCTGGCCACGCCCCGGGCTGGGGTGAGCCGCCGACGGCGGCCGGAGGCCAGTCCGGGCCAGCTCACCCTCTTCTGAGGCCCATAGAGTTGGCCCGCTGATCCCCATGGTTTCCACAGATGCGAACGCTTGCCCTGGCCAACGGTGATGCCATGCCGGCTCTGGGCCTGGGCACCTGGCGGGCGGAACCGAACGCGGTGGGCACGGCGGTGCGTCAGGCCCTGGAGATGGGCTACCGCCACATCGATGCGGCCGCGATCTATGGCAATGAGGCAGAGATCGGCGAGGCCCTGGAGCAGGCCTTCGCCGATGGGGTGGTGCGACGGGAGGAGCTCTGGATCACCTCCAAGCTGTGGAGCGACTGCCACGCCCCGCAGGATGTGCGCCCCGCCCTGGAGCGCACCCTGGCCGACCTGCGGCTCACCGCACTCGATCTGTATCTGATCCACTGGCCCGTGGTGTTGCGGCCCGGGGTGCAGTTCCCCCAGAGCGCTGCGGATCTGGTGCCCCTGGAGCAGGTGCCCCTGGCCCCCACCTGGGCCGCCATGGAGGATCTCCAGAAGGCGGGGCTGTGCCGCCACATCGGGGTGTCGAATGTGAGCCAGGCCAAGCTTGAGGCCCTGCTGGAGCAGGCCCGGGTGGTGCCGGCCGTCAACCAGGTGGAGCGCCATCCCTTCCTGCAGCAGCCCGACCTGCTGACCTATTGCCGGGAGAAGGGCATCACCCTCACCGCCTACTCCCCCCTCGGCTCGGGCCGTCACGACCAAGCCTCACCCCTGCTGACCGATCCCGTGATCGCCTCCCTGGCCGCCGAGCGGGGGATCAGCCCCGCCCAGCTGCTCCTGGCCTGGGGGATGGCCTGCGGCACGGTGGTGATTCCCAAGGCCCTGGGGCGCGAGCACCTCACCGCCAATCTGGCCGCCCAGGATCTGGAGCTGGATGGGGAGGCCATGGCCCAACTGGCGGCCCTGGATCGGGGCGAACGGTTTGTGGACGGCAGTTTCTGGTTCATGCCCGGCAGCCCCTACACCGCGGCCAACCTCTGGGATGACCCACGGGCACAATGAGCCTCTGTGTGTGATTTCGCCATCCGTGCTGGAGATCAGTCCCCACCAGATCGAAGTCACCGAAACCCTTCTCCAGGTGGGGTGCTTCCTGGTGATCTTCGTGGCGGCCCGCACCCTGGCGGAACTCACCGTTCGGCTCCAGCTGCCCACGATCCTCGGTGAGCTTGTGGCGGGGGTGCTGGTGGGCGCCTCCGGGCTCCATCTGATCGTGCCGCCGGATGTGCAGGCCCAGCTGAGCGATGGGGCGGCGGCCCTGGTGGGGGGCCTGGCGGGAATCGGGCCGGAGGCCGTGCGGGAGATCTACCGCGACACCTTTCCGAACCTGCAGTCGATTTCCGAGATCGGGCTCTTTGCCCTGCTCTTCCTCACGGGCCTGGAAAGCGAGCTCGATGAGCTGGTGGCCGTGGGAGGGCAGGCCACCACGGTGGCCGTGACCGGCGTGGTGCTGCCCTTTCTGCTGGGCACGGCCGGACTGTTCTATGGGTTCCACGTTCCCCTGATTCCAGCTGTCTTCGCCGGAGCGGCCATGACGGCCACCTCGATCGGCATCACGGCCAGTGTGTTCGGCGAGCTGGGCTGGCTCAAGCGCAAAGAGGGGCAGATCGTGATCGGCGCCGCCGTGCTGGACGACATCCTCGGGATCGTGATCCTGGCGGTGGTGGTGGCGATCGTGGGCGGCGGCGCCTTCAGCGTGGCACCCATCGTGAAGCTGTGCCTGGCGGCGATCGCCTTTGTGGCGGTAGCCCTGGTGCTGAGCCGCACCGCGGCCCCCCTGTTCGACTGGGTGGTGGATCACCTGAAGGCCCCCGGCGACGTGGTCGTGGCCAGCTTTCTGGTGCTCACCCTGAGCTGTTTCGCGGCCCAGGCCATCGGCCTGGAGGCGGCCCTGGGGGCCTTTGCCGGTGGGCTGATCCTGAGTGCCTCCCGGCACAGCGAAGATATCGAGCGGGCGGTCAAACCCCTGGTGGCCCTCTTTGCCACGGTGTTTTTCGTGCTCATCGGCACGGGCATGGATCTCTCGGTGCTCAACCCCTTCAATCCCGCCAACCGGGAGGGCCTGATCGTGGCCGGGTTCCTGCTCGCGGTGTCGATCGCCGGCAAGGTGGCCGCCGGCTGGAGCTACCTGAGCCAGGCGCCCACCCGACGGCTGGTGGTGGGCCTGGGGATGATGCCGCGGGGCGAGGTGGGCCTGATCTTTCTCGGCCTGGGCAGCCAGGCCGGCATCCTCACGCCGGCCCTGAAGGCGGCCATTCTGCTGATGGTGATCGGCACCACGTTCCTGGCTCCGATTCTTCTGCGCCTGGTGATCGGTGGCCAGGCCCCTCCGGCGGAAGCGGCCGTGCCGGTGGAGGCGGGCTGATCACCCCTCAGAGCGCCCGGAACCGCCCGAACACGCTCAGAACCCCCACAGCCGCCAGCGCCTCCGGCTGTGGCGACCATCGCAGAGGGGGTAGCGGCGGGAGCGGCCGCAGCGGCAGAGGAGCACGGTGGTGGGCTCCTCCAGGGTGATCACGTAGGCAATGCGGCCCGTGCCCAGATGGGCTCCATCACAGAACCAGCCGTGGCGGGAGCGGCCACAGCTGCAGAGGTGATGCTCCCCAGCGGGCAGATCAAGAGGGTCGGGCGATGAATCGGAGGGGGCGGAATCCATGCGAGGGTGGCAACTGATGCAGGTGATACGGATGGGCGCCTGGCTGGCTCCGTTTCTGGCCCTCACCATGGTGGCCCTGGCTCCGGCAGGGGCCCAGCTCTCCCCGAACTGCGAACGCAACGGCCGCCGCGACTATTGCGCCATCACTCCGGGGGCCAACACACCGAGCCACCCAGCGCAGGAGATCATCACCTTTGCGGACCATTCGGTGTATGAAGTGATGCGTAACGAGGCGTCCTGCAGGAACATCACCGACAAGATCCGAACCTGCCACGCCAAGATCGTGAGTCGTCCAGGCCAGGAGATTCAGGCGTTCTACCGGGGCACCAGCTACGAAGGAGGCTACAAGAATGAATATGTGGGCAAGGGCATTCACCTCACCTATTTCTATCTCGACTAGCTGGCCGTCTGCGCATGCACAGTGGTGAGGGTGCCTGCACCTTCATCCCAGAGGATGTAAGCAAAACAGGAGGGAATATCGCTGAGGCGCAGCCGCCTCACCCCGGAGAGAAGATGGGCATTGCGGCGATGGGCCTCCTGCAGCCGGTAATTGGGGATGGCTTCGCAGAGATGGTGGATGGAGTGGCAGCCGATATCGGCGGAAAACCAGTTGAGGAGGGGAGGCAGCTGGAGATCGCTGGTGCCCTCCATCACGCCCTGCATGGCATTCCACTGGGCGGTGGATTCGGCATAGGAGCCGGGGAAATTGTGCTGGATGAAGAAGATGCAGATGAACACCGCAGCGCTGAAGGCCATCACCGGGGCATAGATCAGCCAGAAGGTGCCCGCCCCCAGCCACCAGCCCATGGCGATCCAGGTGGAAACGACGGCGATGTTGTTGAGGAGAAGATCGCGAAACTCTTCCGGGCTGTGCCACCAGGTGGTTGGGGGGCTGGCCAGGATGTCACGCCAGGGGGTGCCGGGTGCCTGCCGGAGGGTGGCGACGGCGTGGGGCACGAGGCCCGCCAGGCCGGCGAGAAGCTCGATGCGGGGTTTGATCACCAGATAGAAAAAGCCCCCTGGAATCAACATCAAGGGATGGCGCAGCCGGCGGTAGAGGGCCTGCTTGCCGCTGTCGAACGCGTTGTAGGTGGCCGCACTCACCAGGGCTGAAGGCCCCTTGTAGCGCTCCCAATTGCCGTTGTGGCGATGGTGGAAGGCATGGCCCCGCGACCAGGGCAACTGGGGAATGCCCGCCACGATGCCCAGCAGAAAACCCACCCAACGGTTGGTGGTGCGCTGCCGGAACAGGGAGAAATGGCCGCAATCGTGCATCAAGGAGAAGCAGCGGGCCATGAACAGCACCATGAGGGCGAACACCGGGAGGAGCAGGGGCCAGAGCCCCTGCCGCAGAAGGGTGACCGCCAGCCACCAGAGAAGGCCGTAGGGCACCAGGGTGTTCACCACCTGCCAGGCGGCTCGCCGGTTGCAACTGCTCATGAAGGGTTTGAGTTCGAAATCACTCTTTCGAACCACCGTTGGTGCCGGAGCAGTTGTCATGGAGGGGATAGGCGCCGGCGCAGCAGATCTGCAGAGCCTAGTGGGCTTTCGGCGCCGTAGAAGGCCGGGTTCCCCTCGTTTGCGATCCCGTGGGATCAGTTGTGCATGTTTTTGATGTCCACCACGTTGCCCTGGCCGTCGGTGTTGCAGTACCCCTCTGGATCCTTACCAGGCACATGGTGCACCCGGTAGTCGAAGCTGAGTCCACCGCGCTGAAGATCAGCCAGCTTGATCTCGCCAGCGTCGATGCCCGCCCGCAGGGAAGCAGCCAGGCTCACCTCCACATCGGCCATGGAGTTGGCCTTGAACTTGTCGGCGACGGCCGACTTGCAGTTGCGGCCCCACGCACCGATGCGAGCCTCGATCTTGGCGTCATCACCGCTTTGCGCCAGAGCCGACGGAGGAACCACGGCGAGGCTGAGGGGACCGGCCAGGGTGGCGAGGGTGGCGGCAAGCCAGAGGTTCGGACGCATGGAATCAAAAGGACAACCTCGGAAATGTATGGGTGATCCGACGGCATCGCCAGCGCCGCCCCCCTGAATGCGAACAAAGATCTCAAACTTGCGTTCTCATGACATTTCACGGCATCTGGCTTGGCTCGTCTGTCTGGATCTGCTGAACACTTGCGTTTCAGCGACATTTGCTCAAAAACCCCTCCGGCATTGTTGTTAGCTTGAAAACGTGAATCCAACACCCTGATTTTCAGTAATGAAGCCATCTTGCATGCAGAAGAAATCAAAGCAGAGCCTTGCCATTCTCGGTTCTGCGGCCGCCCTGTGGGCCCACCCAGTGGTGGCAGCCAACTTTGTTGTGGATAAGAATGTTTGGGGAACTCCCACCACCATTGGCTCCTTTTCCTGGGCTATTGATCAAGCCAATATCACACCAGGCCAGGATTCCATCACACTGAGCACCAACGTCAACATCAGCGATTATGGCGGAAACCCATTGCCTACGCGTCTGGCCAATATCACCGATCCAGCAGGCTTGGTGATTCAAGGCTTCGGCCATTCCCTGATAGGAGATCCCGCGTTTATCACTCCGAGCGGGATTGTTCACACCAAAACGAATCCCCAGCAATTTCTTACAGGAGATATTCTTGCTGGATCAACATATTCGTTTGCGAGAATTGCTGATAATGTCTCGAATGTGTCCGTCGAGAACCTCATTGTTGACGGCTTGAATTCATTTATGACCATTGGCCAAGGCTCAACGGTCACCATTCAGGATTCGAAATTCAGCCGGATGGGATTCTTTGGAATCCACCCAGCTTCAGTTTTTGAAGCGAATGATGATTCCACCCTCAATCTCAAGGGCGTCACGATCGAGCGGGTGAATAATTTTCAAAAACCATTCGCTGATTACATCTGGTATCCTGCAGTCATTGGGAATAATGCATCTCTCAACATGGAGAGAAGCACTGTGGATGTGAGAGCCTCATCCGTAGCAGGTGCCATCAGCTGGGGTGGGGGAATCGCCAATGTGGTGTCGTCCCAGATCCTGGGCCAGGGCCTCTCAATCGCAGATAATGTGAAGCAAGGGGTGCTCAATCTGGTCAACAGCGTGGTTCGCCCCTACGACCATTCCGACACAGCCAGGATTCAGGCCTTCAACGGGGGCGTGGCCAATGTGATCGCGTCCACGATTCAATTTGATGCATCCGGAACAACCGATGTTCCCATCGGCAAACCCGGCGCTGCTGGCTGCCCCGCCAACTACAAATGCAATGGGGCGCCCCTGCAAGCCTTCAACGGGGGAAGCATCCATCTGGAATCGAGTGCCGTATCGGCAATCAACACCACTTTTGCCCTGATCGACCAGCCCTACACCAACACCTATGGCGGCACGTTCGGCACCCTCACCGCTGATGCCCTGTCGTTCGTGCAACCGGTGGCCACACAGGATGCCACAGCTGTGAAGAGCCTCTTTGGCCAGCCCAACCTGCTCACCTCCGGCGTGCCCTATGCGCTGGATTCCAGCTACGTCCCCGTGTTCCCACCCCTTTACTTCAACCTGCCAACAGGAGCCATTCCGCTCGCGCCCGGGCCTCTCCTCAACGTCGTTGCCGATGCGGATGGAGCCAACAAGCTCATCAATCCGATCGATGGCAGCGTGATCACCACCGATGTGTTCGGGAATCCCCGCACTGCCAACGGATTGCGGGATGTGGGCGCCGTGCAGGCCAGTGTTCCCGGACCCCTCCCCGTGCTGGGCTGCGGGGCGGCCTTTGGCTGGAGTCGTCGGCTGCGCCGGCGGATCCGCCAGGGGGCGAGCTAGGTCAGCGCCGGATCCCACTCCTTGGGCCCGATCACAAACAGCACATCTCCCGCCTGCAACACCACATCACCACGGGGATTGGACAGGGTGGCCCCAGACCGCTGCACCGCCAGCACCATCACCCCGTGTTCATCCCGCAGACCGCTGGTGGCGATGGTCTGGCCCACCCAGGGCGTCCCTTCCCGCAGGGGGATGCTGTGGGTGGCCAGATCGGGCAGCACCACCCGGAGATCGTGCACCCGGGTGGCTTCCGGGGCCAGGCTGCGGGCCATGCGCCGCCACTCCCCTCGCACATCGCCGATGAGCGCCTTGATCCGCTCCCGTGGCACCAACATCCGTGCCAACACCCGGGAGAACACCTCGATCGACACCTCCAGCTCATCGGCGATCACCTCATCGGCCCCCAGCTGGCTGAGGGGTTCCACTTCCCGGAGATAACGGGTGCGCACCAGGAGGAAGGCGTTCGGTGCCATGCGCCGGGCCAGTTCCACGATGCGCCGGGCTGCACCGGGATCATCGATCACCACCACGATGGCCCGGGCCTGAGGAGCCCGCACCAGGTGAAGGATGGCGGGCTGGCTGGCATCGCCGTAGTGGATCGAAATGCCTTCACTGCGGGCCTGCCTCACCAGGGCGGCGTTGAGCTCCACCACGGCACAGGGCACATCACAACGCCGGCAGCTGGCTGCGAGGTTGCGGCCGGTCACCCCGTAACCCACGATCAGCACAGCGGGAGGCTCCGCCAACTCCGCTCCGGTGGGCTCCTGCCATGGGCGACGCTCACTCCAACGCCCGAGTGGAGTCAGGGCCAGCCGCTCCGCCAGCGGGGGGGCGGCCTGAATCAGCAGCGGAGTGGCGAGCATGGTCAGCACCGCCACCACCAACACGCTCTGAAACACATCCTGGGAGAGCAATCCAGCGCTCACACCGGCCTTGGTGGCCACCAGTGAAAATTCCCCCACCTGGGCGAGCGCCATGCCGGACAGCACGGCCTGCCGCAGGGGAAGCCCCACAGCGAGGGAAGCAACGGCAGCAACGAGGGGCTTGATCAGCAGCACGGCCGCCGTGAGGAGCAGCAGGGGGCCCAGGTTGGCCAACAGCACCGTCCCATCGAGCAGCATGCCGATGGAGATGAAAAACAGGCTCATCAGCACATCGCGGAACGGAAGCATCACCGCAACGGCCTGATGGGAATACTCCGATTCCGAGAGGATGAAGCCGGCCAGAAAGGCCCCCAGCGCCAGCGACAGGCCAAGCGACTGGGTGAGGACGGCGATTCCCACGCAGAGCATGAACACCCCCAGCAGGAAGGCCTCAGAACTGCGGGTGCGGGTGATGCGCTCCAGCACCCAAGGCACGATCCAGCGGTAGGCCGCAACTCCGAAAACCGCTACCAGGCTCACCTTCACCAGCAAGGTGCCCAGATCGGCCAGACCACCGCCGCCAGCGCTGGTGGCCAGCCCCGCCATGCCCGCCAGCAGAGGGGCGGTGAGCATCACCGGCACCACGCCGATGTCCTGATAGATCAGGATCGAGAGGATGGAGCGGCCATGGGGGGTTTCGAGTTCCCCCCGCTCCTGCAACACCCGCAGCACAATGGCCGTGCTGGAGAGGGCCACCACAAAGCCGAGGTAGAGGCTTTGCAGGGGCACCAACCCGGTGAGAGGCAGCAGAAGGGTGATGAGGGCCGCGGTGCCGAAGAACTGGATGCTGCCGCCAATCGCGAAAAAGCGCTTCAGGCGCTCCAGATCGGCAACGGAGATCTCCAGCCCGATGACGAACAGCAGCAACACCACACCGATTTCGGCCAACAGCTCGATCTCGTGGGCGTTGCGCACAAGCTGCAGCGCATGGGGGCCGGCCACCACCCCGGCCAGCAACAGACCCACCGCCGAGGGCAACCTGAGCCGATGACAGACCACCGCCGCAAGAACGGATAATCCGAAGATCGTCACCAGATCGAGCAGCAGGCTCTGCATACCAACGGAAGCGCCAACAGGGCGGGCACCCTACCGGCGATCCGGGCGTTGTGGGTCAGAACTGCAACACGCTGGTGGGCCGCAGAATCCAGCTGGCCTCGCCGTTCTGGAGCTTGTAGCAGATCTGGCGCAAGCCTCCGGTTGCCTTGGCATTGGAGTCGCCGGGCTTGTAGATCGGGAAGCGACGCACCATGCAGCCCTCCACCACACTGAATTCATCGTGGCCCTGATAGCCCTTGGCCGGGGCACCGCTGAGTTCCTGCAGATAGATGGGAGAGAGCTGGTCGCCGTTCACCACGGAATAGGCCACCAGCTGGCCATAGCTTCCACTGCCGGCGCTCTGCACATACACGTAGATCTCGGGCAGGCTGTTGCTGTTGAGATCCGCCACTTCGGCCCCCACCACCCGGCCGTCCACGGTCTGGGTGATGGGCTTGAGGCTGCGCTGGCCGCCCCGAGGGGTGATCGTGAGCTGCTGCTGGGAGCCCTCCCCGGTGGCCTTCACCTGAAAGCTGATGCCCTGCAACGACAGGGTCTTGTTGAACGCTCCGGATCCCGCCCAGGCAGTACCTCCCAGAGCTGTGCTCAGAAGCAGAGCTGCGGAGACAATGGGACGAAGATGGCGCATCAGGGAGCAAGGCAAATAGCACTCCATCAGAATGGCTCAATGACTGTGCAGCGTCCACGGCTGTGGGTGATTCTCCATCTCACGCTGGGGGTGGCCTGGGTTGGCCTGCTCGCCAGCAGGGCAGGAGACGGCAACGGCCCTGGAGCCAATGCCGCCCAGGTGTTCACCATGCTCCTGCTCGCGGGCTGGCTTCCCTCTGTGGCACTGGCCTGCTGGCAGGAGCGCCACCGCCGCTGGCGGGCCCTGTTCGCCACTGACCTCTTGGCCGCTGGCGTGGTGGTGTTGGTGGCTGTCACAGCCTATGTGCCGTTGTTCTTCTTCAACGTGGCGTGGTTTTTACCGCTAGCGCTGCTGCCGCGGGGGGTGCTGAGTGCAGGCCCATCTGATGGACGCCGCCGGCACCCTCAAGGACAAGGTGCAGCAGGCTGCCGCATCGGTCGGCGACGCCATCGAGGGTCTCACCGGCAAGGACAACTGATCGTCGACCGGAGCCTCAACCTTCAGGCTCCGGTTCCCACAACCGCCCCATCCCCATGCATGGCCCAGGGGGTTAGCAGGCCAGACTGAAGAACGTCCTTCCCCTCCAGCCCCCGTGATGCCAGCCACCCGTGAGCAGATCCTGGCCAGCTCCGCCGGATGGGTGGCCGTGGTGCTGAATGTGTTGCCCGGACTGGGGACCGGCTATCTGTATCAGCGCCGCTGGAGGGCCTACTGGATCACCTCGGCCCTGGCCACCGCCTGGTTCCTGGCCGGGGCGGTGCTGGCTCAGAACGCCAATGCCACCGCCGAAGCGCAGAACCAGCTGGTGGGCTTGATCGGCCTGCTCCTGCTAGCCGCCGTCACCGCCACCGAAGCGGGGCTGGCCGTGCGGCGGGTGCGGCAACAGAAGAACGCAACGAAAGACACAGCCGGGAGTTAGGGCCAGGGCTGATAACTCACCGGCTCGTACTTGGCAAAGACGATCCGCCAACCGCGTAGGGACAGACCCTTCAGCGCAGACAGAAAAACATCCGTGTCGCCCCCGGACACCCAGCTGGCCTTGAGCAGGGGAAGCTGCTCGCTCATCAGCTCCAGGGGAAGCTCCACCAGCAGCAGGCTGTTCTCCCCGGCAGCTCGTTGGATGGCCCCCTCATCACTGCGCTGCCAGAGGCGCAGCAACAGCTCCAGGGCCAGGGTGCGTCCGGCCTCCCCGGGATCCAAGGCCTCGGCAGCGGAAGCGGGCTGCGACCGGCCGGAGAGTGGGAGGGCCCGCTTGTCTCCGACCTCCATCAGGGCCAGAGCCACGAGATAGGGAGCATCAGCCACGGGGGAACCTCACAAACCCAACCACCTTGCCAGCCTCCCCTGATGGGCAAAGTCCCCAAATGGGGGCAGCGCCCTGGAGGGAACCTGGCAGACCATACCGCCAGCGCCCCGATCACCCTCCATGGGTCCGACAACCTTCACCACAACCCTCACCATCGGCGAACTGGAAGCCAGCTATTCGCTCTACTGCAAAGCCCTGCGCATCCTGGTCCGGGAAGGGAAAACCATCGACAAGATCAAGCGCAGCGTCTGCTGGCATCGGTTGTCGGCCCTTCACCACTCCCTGCCACGGCAGTACAAGGATCCTGAGCACCTCTACTTTCTGATCAAACGCGAGATCGACTCGTGAAGCGCGTTCTGGCCATCATCCTTGGCGGCGGGGCCGGTACTCGGCTGCAACCCCTCACCACCACCCGGGCCAAGCCGGCCGTGCCCCTCGGCGGGAAATACCGCTTGATCGACATCCCGGTGAGCAACTGCATCAACGCAGGAATCGAGAAGATCTACGTCCTCACCCAGTTCAATAGTCAATCGCTCAACCGACACCTCAGCCGCACGTACAACCTCTCCAGCGGCTTCAGCGGTGGGTTTGTGGAAGTGCTCGCCGCCCAGCAGACGCCCACCAGCCCGAGCTGGTTCGAGGGCACTGCCGATGCGGTGCGGCAGAACCAGGAGCTGTTTGAGAGCTGGGATGTGGACCAGATCCTGATCCTCTCCGGCGATCAGCTCTACCGCATGGATTACAGCGCCTTCGTGGAGGCGCACCGCGCCCGGGGGGCCGCCCTCACCGTGGCGGCTCTGCCGGTGGATCCGGAGGCCGCCCGGGGCTTCGGGCTGATGCGCGCCGATGGCGATGGGCGGATCCGGGACTTTCGGGAGAAACCCACCGGTGCAGCGCTGGAGGCCATGCGGGTGGACACCGCAGCCCTGGGGCTCTCTCCGGAAGAGGCCGTTCGCCGGCCCTTCCTGGCGTCGATGGGGATCTATGTGTTCGAGCCGAAGCTGTTGTTCGATCTGCTGGCCCACCATCCCCAGGCCACCGACTTCGGCAAGGAGATCATTCCCGCCGCCCTGGCCGCAGGCCACCACCTGCAGAGCCACATCTTCCAGGGCTACTGGGAAGACATCGGCACGGTGAAATCCTTCTACGAGGCCAACCTGGCCCTGGCGGAGGACGAGCCCCCCTTCTCCTTCTTCGATGAAGCGGCCCCGATCTACACCCGGCCCCGCTACCTGCCCCCCAGCCAGGTGTGGGAATCGCACCTGAGCCGTTCCGTGCTCAGCGAGGGATGCCAGCTGGATCGCTGCCAGATCGAGCATTGCGTTCTCGGTTTGCGATTGCGGGTGGAGGAGGGCGCCGTGCTGAAGGACACCCTGGCCATGGGGGCTGACAGCTATGAATCGGAAGCGCAACGGGCGCAGGTGCGAGCCCGGGGTGGGGTGCCCCTGGGCATCGGGGCCCATTCGGTGATCGAACGGGCGATCCTCGACAAGAACGTGCGCATCGGCTCCGAGGTGAAGGTGATCAACAAGGACCGTGTGCAGGAAGCGGATCGCAGTGCGCTGGGATTCACCATCCGCAGTGGCATCGTGGTGATCGAGAAGAACGCCACCCTCCGTGATGGCATGGTGATCTGAAGGCTGCGCTGTACTGACCCATGGCGAACCCAATCTCCTACACAATCATCCGCGACGATGGGCAGCATGACGCCATCGCCGGTCGCCGTTTTGCGAGCTTCGATGCGGCCTACACCGTGCTGGAGCGCTACTACGCCGATAGTTGCTGTTCGGAAGAGAGCGCCACCTACCGGATCGTGGAGGAGGGGGGCGGCCGGGGATCGGCTAGCGCAACTCAAACAGCAGCAGATCAGCCCCAGCCGGCCCCGCAGTGAATGTGGTGAGGGTGCCAGCAGCAAAGCCCAGACCATCGCCCCGCTGCAGGGCCTGGCCATCGGCGTCGCCCGCCCCCGCGATGAGCTGAATCCAGCCCAGGCTTCCGCTCTCGAGGGCCAGGCTCAGGGTGGCCCCACCCGGCGGTTGGGCACGCCAGAGGCGAATGGGGCGGTGAATGGCCATGGCGCCTGCGGTCTGGGCGGGATCGAGCAGGGGAGTCCAGCCGGAGCCAATGGCGAAAGGCTTCTGCTCGTAGGCCGGAGCGATGCCCGCGCTGCTGGGCTCGATCCAGATCTGCAGCAGCCGGCAGGGTTGGTTGCCCCCGTTGATTTCGCTGTGCACCACACCCGTGCCGGCGCTCATGCGCTGCACCTCCCCGGCACGCAGCACCTCGGCGTGTCCCATGGAATCGCGATGGTTGAGCTGCCCCTCCACCATCACGGTCACGATCTCCATGTCGCGGTGCGGGTGCATGCCGAACCCCTGGCCCGCCGCGATGCAGTCGTCGTTGATCACCCGCAGGGGGCCGAACCCCATCCAGGCGGGATCGAAATGGTTGGAAAACGAGAAGGTATGCCAGCTGTCGAGCCAATCCAGCTGGCTGTGGAAGCGTTCGGCGGCAGGACGAAACACCAACGGCGTGGTGGCGTGGGGAAGGGTCATGACTGGGACGGACGGGTCCATCGCCGGTACAGCCAAACACCACCACCGCCCCAGAGCAAGCTCCAGAGAACGAAGGTGGTGGCAGTGCCGAGCTGACCGCCCTCCAGCGTGTACACGCCAGACTGAATCAGCCCCGCATCAATCAACGAGCCACCGATCCCCCAGCCCAGAACCCAGGTGAGCAAAAAGCCGATGGCCTGGAGGTTGCCGGTCATGGGGGAGGCTGGAGAAGGTCAGAAGCAGAAGGGGAGAAACTGGGTGCGGCAGGCGGCGTAGCCATCCACCAGGGGGCCGAGGCCGATCTGATGGGCGATACCGGCACCGGTGAGACCTTCCACCAGGATGCCGATCACCAGACCAAGCATGGCGGCACGGCCGTTGAACAGCTCAGCCCGCTTGAGCTGCTCCATGTGGAGCAGTTGCTCGGAGCGATTGTCCTGAAAGGGGTCGTTCGTGGGGGACTGGGCCATGGGGCTCCTGGGGGGAAGGGGGGATGGATCGGAGAGCGAGGCTGAGGGGCTCAGCGGTCGTTGAGGGGAGCCAGGTCGCTGGGGCGGCTCAACACGAACACCGTCATGCCGGTGAGCAGGGCGATGATTCCAAACAGGGCAGCGATGGAGGCGGTGTAGTCGGTGGCCATGGGGCTCG
>JAYKJF010000009.1:0-34200 GCA_035285785.1 Cyanobacteriota bacterium | reverse complement strand
GCATGGCGCAACCAATCCTTCAGGAAGAGCTGGAGATCCTCCAGCTCTTCTGAACTGAGCGTGGGAGAGGGCTCCTTCGCGCGCATCAGGAATGGGGAAACCAGTCGTCCAGTCTGCGCTGAGCCCGGGCCCGGATCTGGGGGGTGATGTGGCGGGAGCACAACCCAAGCAGGGCCGTGATCGCCACCATGTCGTCCCCAAAACCCACGGCGGGGATGAAATCCGGGATCAGATCGGTGGGAAGCACCAGATAGGTGAGGGCCGCGAGAACGGTGAGGCGGGCCTGGTGGGGGGTGGCCCCATCAACCAACATCTCGAAACACTCCAGGGCTGGCCTGGCCACCGTGCGACCTGCCCGCCTGAGGAGACGGGAGAGCAGGTTCTGATCCACCACCGAATCCGTGACGACTTCGGGTTCAAGAACGGTCTGGCTGGCTTGGGGGCCCGCGGCTGAAGAGGCGGCGGACATGGGTGTTTCCTCGTGAATGGTGCGCCACAAGGGCGTCAATGCGTCCATTCTGAAACGTTCGTCCCGAGGGCCAAGGGGGGAATGCCCCCCTGGGATGGGGGGTCGTTCCCCCTTGGCCTCACTCCTGCACCATGCCGCTTTCGATGCCCGCCCGCCGCAGTTTGCGCAGGGCGCGCTGCACCACCTGGCGGCAATACTCCCGGCTGCACTGCAGCTGACGGGCCACTTCCGCCAGGGTGCGCCATTCATGGGAGCCATCCAGCCCGAAGCGGAGCATCACCACCGTCTTTTCCTTGGGGGTGAGATTGGCTTTCTCCAGCAGCGTCCACACCGAAGCGGTGCGCTCCGCCTGCTCCGCCCGCTCCATGGGAGCCGGTTCCGGGCTGGGCAGCACATCCACCAGCTCGGAGGGATCGGCCTTCGAGCGCACAGCCCCCTGCAGGCTCACGGTGACACTGCGAAGCTCACAGGCCAGGAGCTCCTCCACCTCCGCCTTGGACAACTCCAGCGACCGGGCCAGCTCGGTGGTGGTGGGCAGATGGCCATTGGCCTGGAGATGGCGCGCCTTGGCGGCCCGGAGGCGGGTGAGCTTCTCATTCACATTCACCGGGATGCGGATGGTGCGGCTCTGGGTGGAGAGGGCCCGATTCAATCCCTGGCGAATCCACCAGTAGGCGTAGGTGCTGAAGCGGTGACCGCGGGTGGGATCAAATTTCTCCACCGCTCGGGTGAGCCCGATGGTGCCTTCCTGGATCAGATCCAGGAGATCGAGGCCCTTGCCCTGGTAGCGCTTGGCGAGATTCACAACCAGCCGTAAGTTTGCCGTAATCATTTGCTGCTTGGCCCGCTCACCAACCCGCATGGTCCGGCGCTCAATGTCATCAAATTCACAGGCCGGGCCCTGGCCTCCAGCCTGGCTGCACCGCTCCTGCAACCCAACCATGGCCTGCACTTTTCGACCCAGGGTGAGTTCCTCTTCCGGAGTGAGAAGTTGATGTCGGCCAATCTCACCGAGGAACGCGCTCAGGGAACTAGCCATGCTTAAAAAATGCACTTCAATGAACTTAGAGACCTCTGCAAAGTTCTGAGGAAGTCACAGAAAAGCTTCAGGGTTGTGTGTGTTTTCGTAGGGCATTTCTTTCAATTTCCTTAAGTCACAGCCCCCTGGCCCGGCCCATCGGCCCGGAAAGGCCCAACCCGGTCCGGCGCCGCTACACTCCCCGGCCGCTTCACAGCAGGGCCGCTAGGGTCCTGCGGCCTGCCCGTTTCCCATGTCTGCGTCGCTCGCCCTGCCTGCTGTGTCCTCCCAGGTGCTCACCAGCGCGGCGGTGGCCTACACGCATTATCTGAGCTTCATGGTCTGCTTTGCCGCCCTGGTGATGGAGCGGCGCCTGATCCGTCCCAATCCGGAGCGGTCGGAGGCCGTGCTGATGGTGATCACGGATGTGGTGTACGGCATCGCAGCCCTGGCCCTGCTGGTGAGCGGCATCCTGCGGGTGGTGCACTTCGGCCAGGGCAGCAGCTTTTACACCGAAAATCCCCTCTTCTGGGTGAAGGTGGGGCTCTATCTCAGCGTGGGCGCCCTCTCCCTCTACCCCACCATCACCTACATCCTCTGGGCCATCCCCCTGCGCAAGGGGGAGCTGCCCCAGGTGAGTGAGGGCCTGGCCCAGCGGCTGCGCTGGATCCTCAATGTGGAGATCGTCGGCTTTGCCCTCATCCCCTTCCTGGCCACCCTGATGGCCCGCGGTGTGGGCCTGGGAGCCCACTGATTCCGTTGGCCCGTCCCATGGGCCGCTGGGCCCCGCTGGTGGTGCTGGCTGTGCAGGGGGGGCCAGCGGTGCTGGCCGCTCCCATCCAGGCCACCGCCCCCTGTGCCCGGGAGCGCGGCGGGGAGGCCCTGAGCCTCTCCACCGTGCTGCTCCCGGCCGTGCTGCCCCCTGAGGAGCCCCCCCAGGCTCTGCAGCCCGACTACCGCCATCGCCTGCAGACCACCCCCCTGGGCTGGCCCCTGCAATCCACCTGGTGCGTGTGGGTGGAGCCGGCCGAAGCGTCCTCTGGGGCCCAGGGGCCTGCCCAGTGGTGGCAGGTGGCCGTGGGCCGTGCCCTGGACACCTGGCAGCGGGAACTCCCGATCGTGTCGGTCAGTGATCCCGAGCGGGCCCAGGTGAGGGTCTGGCGGCGCCGTCCGCCCCTCGGGGTGGGGCCCGACGGCCGGACCCGGGCCAGCCATGGGCGGGCGATCCTTCACCTGCACCGGCTGGGGACGGAGCCCACCGCCAGGGTGGAGCCCCGGGTGGAGGTGCTGATCAGCCCCGGACAGCGGCAGGAGGCGATCCAGGCCACGGCCCTCCACGAGCTGGGCCACGCCTTCGGGCTCTGGGGCCACAGCGACCGCCCCGGGGATGCGATGGCCGTGGCTCCAGGGTCTGCGCCCGTGCTGGAGCTGAGCCCACGGGATCGGGCCACCCTGCGCTGGCTCTACCAGCAGCCCACACCGCTGCGCTCACACCCCTGAGGGTTGGCGGTGGTGCGGGTGATGGTGGTGATAGGGCACAAAGCCAGGCCCGTACACCAGGGCAAGCTGTTCGGGGCTGAGGGCGTGGTCGGGGGTGCCGCTGCAGCGCAGGCGACGGTTGAGGCACAACACCCGATCACAGGTGCGGCGCACCATCTCCAGATCGTGCGACACCTGAAGAATCGACCAGCCCTCCTGGCGGCGCAGCCGGTCGATCAGGCCGTAGAAGGCCTCGCTGGCCTGGGCGTCCAGGCCGGTCTGGGCCTCATCGAGCAGCAGCAGCCGGCGGGGCCGCACCACGCAGAAGGCCAGCAGCACCCGCTTGAGCTGCCCACCGGAGAGCTCGCTGAGGAGGCGGGAACCCAGGCCGGTGGCGCCGGTTTTGTCGAGGGCCCGCTCGGCAGCGGCCCGGCGGGCCTCCCCCCCGAACCAGGGGAAGCGGGGGCCCGGGGGATCCCAGCCCAGGGCCACAAACTCCCGCACACTCAGGGGGATGGCGTCCTTGAGCTGGAGGCTCTGGGGCAGGTAGGCGATCTGTTGGCGGATGGCCGCGGGGAGCTGGCCCTGGGCGCCGAGGCGATGGCCCAGCACCCGCACCTCACCGCCGCTGCGGGGCAGCACCCCCAGCACGGCCTGCACCAGGGTGCTCTTACCCGCCCCATTGGGGCCCACCAGGGCCGTATCGGATTCGGGAGCGAGCCCAAAGCTCACGTCCTCCACCACGGGAACCCCGCGCCGGCAGACGGTGAGATGGCTGACTTCGAGAATCATTTCCACCATGAAGCTGAGCCTAGTCACCCAAAGCGGGCCCGGCCTCCATACGCTGGGCCGCAGCGCAGGGATGCCGGATGACACGACTGGCCGTGACGGGTGCTTCGGGAAAGACGGGCTGGCGCGTGGTGCAGGAGGCCCTGGGACGGGGCCACCAGGTGCGGGCCCTGATCCGCCCCGGCTCCGCGGTGCCCGAAGGCCTCGAGGGTGCCGAGATTCGTCGGCTGGAGCTGGCCGACGCGGACGCGCTCCGCCAGGCCCTGGAGGGCTGCGACGCCCTCGTGATCGCCACGGGCGCCCGGCCCTCGGTGGATCTGCTGGGTCCCATGAAAGTGGATGCCCTGGCCATCCGCTCCCAGATCGCCGCCTGCAGGCAGGCGGGCGTGGAGCGGGTGGTGCTGGTGAGCTCCCTCTGCAGTGGGCGCTGGATCCACCCCCTCAACCTCTTCGGCCTGATCCTGGTGTGGAAAGGGGTGGGGGAACGGTGGTTGCAGGAGAGCGGCCTGCGCTGGACCATCGTGCGCCCGGGAGGCCTCAAGGAAACGGAGGAGGGCCTCGAGCAGGAAGGGGTGGTGTACAGCGGGCCGGAGGAGCAGGACAGCGACAGCATTCCCCGCAGGCTTGTGGCCCGGGTGTGCCTCGACGCGCTCGACACCCCCGCGTCGGAGGGACGCATCCTCGAGATCACCTCCCGCCAGGGCCATCCCCAGCAATCCGTGGGCCAATGGCTGGCCCAGCACCCCCAGCCCCAGGCGGCCTGAACCGGCGGTGGGCTCCCCCTGGCGGCTGCTGGCCCCCTGGCTCCTGATCAGCGCCGCCACCGGCGCACCGGCCCTGGGGGCGCCACCCCCACCCCACTGGAGCGAGGGCACCCCCGCCCTGCTCCAACAGGGGCTGCGGCAGCGGGAGGGTCTGGCCAGGGGGGAGGCGCTGGTGGCGTTGGCCCGCCGGGCGCTCGGCCGGCCCTACAGCGCCTTCTCCCTGGATCAGGGGCCCACCGAGCAGCTGCGGCTGGATCTCACCCGGTTCGACTGCTTCCTGTTCGTGGAGCAGCTCCTGGCCCTGGTGCAGCTGGATCCCCAGCGGCCGGCAGCCGCCCCCCAGGCCTTTGCCGAAGGGGTGCGCCAGCTGCGCTACGACGGTGGACGGCAGACCTACTGCGATCGCCACCACTACTTCAGTCGCTGGGCCGCCGCCGCCCAACGCCAGGGCCTGCTCACCGACATCACCCCCACCCTGCCGGGGGCCCGCCGCCGCCGCATCCCGCTGCGCTTCATGGGCGACCATCCCGAGGCCTACCGGCCCATGCGGCAGGCCGCCAACCGCCGCTGCATCAGCCAGCGGGAGGCGGGGCTGACGGTGGAACAGGCCTATGTGCCCACCGGGGGTCTGGAGAAGGCCCTGCCCCACCTGCGGAACGGCGACATCTTCGGCCTGGTGACCCGGGTGAAGGGCCTGGATGTGACCCATGTGGGCTTTGTGGAAGTGGAGGGTGGGCGCCGCCATGCCCTCCATGCCGCACCGGGGCGGGGGGTGATGCGCAGCCGGGATCTGGCCCGCTACGCCGCCGGGGTGGAGGCAGTGATGGGCCTGATGGTGCTGCGCCCATCCCCGTGAAGAGGCGCCGAAGGTTCGTGAAAGGGGAGGATGGACCCCTGATCACCCCTCTGCCCGCTGATGTCCCCCAGCGACGCCTCCCTCTTCACGATCCACGTTGAGCTGGAGGGCACCCGCCACACCTTCCCCTGCCGCGCCGATCAAACCGTGCTGGCCGCGGCCGAGGCCGCCGGCGTTCCCCTGCCCAGCTCCTGCTGCTCCGGGGTGTGCACCACCTGTGCAGCCCGCCTGCGCAGCGGCACGGTGCACCAGCCCGATGCGATGGGGGTGAAGGCGGAGCTGCAGCAGGAGGGGTATGCCCTGCTCTGCGTGGCCTTTCCCCGCTCCGATCTGGAGGTGCTGGGGGGCCAGGAGGACGCGCTCTATGAGGCCCAGTTCGGCCAGTATCAGAAATGAATCCAGCCCTGCAGACCCTGGAACTGGAGCTGCAGCCTGAGGACGGCCCCCTGCTTCCGCAGGTGCGGCGAGCCCTGGCCGAGCGGGTGGGGCCCGGGGGGGAAGCCCTGCGCTGGGCCATCACCCGGGTGGCGCCCTCCCCCACCCCAGCCACCCGGGGGCGCCTCACCCTCGAGGCCGTGGTGTGGCGTCCATCGCCATGAGCGGGGCGCCCCTGCCCACCCTGATGGTGGTGCCCACGGGGGTGGGATGCCGGGTGGGGGGCTACGCGGGCGATGCCCTGCCCGCGGCCCGGCTGCTGGCGGCGGCCAGTGGATGCCTGATCACCCACCCCAATGTGCTGAACGCCGCGGCCCTCTACTGGAGCGATCCACGGATTCACTACGTGGAGGGCTGGGCCCTCAACCGCTTCGCCTGCGGCGAACTGGCCCTGGCCCCCGTCCGGCGGCAGCGGGTGGGCTTGGTGCTGGATCAAGGCATCGAGCAGCCGCTGCGGCTGCGCCATGAGCAGGTGGCCCAGGCCTGCGGCGCCAGCCTGGGCCTGGCGATCGGGCCTGTGATCACCACCGATGAACCCCTGGGCGTGGGCCTGATGTGGGGCGGCAGCGGCGCCAGCTGGGGCAGCCTCCAGGCACCGGGAGCCCTGCTGCGGGCGGGGGAGAAGGTGGTGGAGGGGGGCGGCACGGCGATCGCGGTGGTGGCCCGCTTCCCCGACGACCCCGACGCCGGTGCCCTGGAGGCCTATCGCCATGGGGCGGGGGTGGATGGGTTGGCGGGGGCGGAAGCCGTGATCTCCCATCTGCTGAGCCGCCACCTGGGGGTGCCCTGCGCCCATGCGCCCGCCCTGGCCCCCCTGGCCCCCGACCCCCTGCTCGATCCCCGGGCCGCCGCCGAAGAGCTGGGCCACACCTTCCTGCCCTGCGTGCTGGTGGGCCTCAGCCGGGCGCCGGATCTGGTGGCCACGGGGGCGGCGAGCGGTTGCGGAGGCGGAGCCGGCGGCCCAGGCCTCCTGCACCGGGATCAGCTGGGGGCCGTGGTGGCCCCGGCCGGAGCCCTGGGGGGGGAAGCGGTGCTGGCCTGCGTGGAGCGGGGGGTGCCCCTGATCGCCGTCACCGGCAACCCCTGCGTGCTGCAGGTGGATGGGGCCGCCCTGGGGCTGAAGGTGGTGGAGGCCCGCAGCTATGGGGAAGCGGCGGGGCTGGTGCTGGCCCTGCGGGAGGGATTGGCCCTCGATACGCCGGCCCTGGGCTGAGGCCCGCCCCCGCCCTCAGGACGCCAGGCGGGGGAAGAGGGCTTCGGCGTTGCCCCGGGCCAGCTGGTAGCGCACCCGGGAATCCATGGGGAAGGCATCCAGACCCGCCACCAGGGGCAGGGTGGCCTCAATGGGGGCGAAGGGCCAGTCGCTGCCGAAGGTGATCCGCTGGGGATCGGCAAACGCCAGCAGGGAGGGGAGGGCACTGGGCCCACACAGGGCGGTGTCGTAGTGGAAGCGCCGCAGAGCCTCCATCCCCCGAAGGATCGAGCCATCGCTGGAGCAGTGAACGGCGATGCGCTCGGCGGCATAGGGGATGAAGCCCCCACCGTGGGAGAGAAGGATGCGCAGATCGGGAAAGCGCTCGAGGCAGCCCTGGCGCACCAGGTTGATGGCGGATCGGGTGGTGTCGAGCAGGAAATCGGCGGCGTACGGGGGGATTCCAGGAACGGCTGGAGCGGGGAGGACCGAGGGATGCTCGAAGAGCACGGCTCCGCGACGGTTGAGCTCCGCCAGCAGGGGATCCCAGGCGGGATCACCGAGATAGGTGCCCCCCACATTGCTCAACAGCACCACCCCATCGGCGTGCAGGTGATCGAGGGCGTGGCGGGCCTCGGCGATGGCCCCCTCCACATCGGGCAGGGTGAGGGTGGCGAAGAACCCGAAGCGGCCGGGATGGGCCGCCACCACCTCGGCGGCACAGGTGTTCACCTCCCGGGCCAGGCGGCGGGCTTCCCCGTTGTCGCCCAGGTGCACGCCCGGCATCGACAGGGAGAGGATGGCGGTGGCGGATCCATTGCGCTCCATCGCTGCCAGGGATCCGGCGGGGGTCCAATCCGGCAGGGCCCTCCCCCCCGCATCCAGCCCCATGCCCTCGAGCCACCGGCGATAGGCCGGCGGCACGATGTGGTGATGGGTGTCGATCCGCCCCATCCTCTGGTCAGGGGCAGGAGGGGTCATCGCAGGCAGGCCATGGGATGGCGCGGGGCCACCCCCAGGGCCTTGGCCACCCCCGGATGGCACACGGCCCCATTCACCGTGTTGAGGCCCGAGAGCAGCTCGGGGCGATCGGTGATCGCTTCGGTGAGGCCCCGGCCGGCCATCACCAGGATGTAGGGCAGGGTGACGCTCACGAGGGCTTCGGTGGAGGTGAAGGGCACGGCGCCGGGCATGTTGCCCACGGCGTAGTGCTGCACGCCGTGGATGGTCACCACGGGATCGGTGTGGGTGGTTTCCCGGCTGGTGGCGATGCAGCCCCCCTGGTCGATGGCCACATCCACGATCACCGAACCGGAGCGCATGCGCTGCACCCACTCCTCCTCCACCAGGGTGGGGGCCCGGCCGCCGGGGAGCAGCACCGCGCCGATGAGCAGGTCGGTGCCGGGCACCAGGCGCTCGATCAGGCCCCGGCTGCTCACCAGGGTGGTGAGCCGGCCCTTGCGGTCGCTCTCCAGCTGGCGCAACCGCTGGGGGGAGTGATCGAGCAGAAACACCTCCGCGTCCATGGCGGCGGCCAGGCGGGCCGCATTCCAGCCCACCGTGCCGGCCCCGAGCACGGTGACCCGGGCGGGGCGCACCCCGGTGCAGCCGCCGATGAGCACGCCGCGGCCCCCCTGGGGCTTCTCCAGCAGCCGGGCGCCCACCTGGGCCGCGAGCCGGCCGGCCACCTCGCTCATGGGGGCCAGCAGGGGCAGGCTGCCGTCCTCCAGCTGCACGGTTTCGTAGGCCACCCCCGTGGTGCCCGCCTCCAGCAGGGCCAACCCCACATCGGTGTAAGCCGCGAGGTGGAGATAGGTGAACAGCACCAGATCCCGCCGCAGGAAACGAAATTCCTCCGGCTGGGGCTCCTTCACCTTCACCACCAGATGGGCCGCCCAGGCCTCCTCCCGTTCCACCAGGCGGGCGCCGGCCACCCGGTAGGCGTCGTCGCTGATGCCCGCCCCCAGGCCGGCCCCCTCTTGCACCCGCACCTCCATCCCCTGGGCCACGAGCTCCCGCACCCCATCGGGGGTGAGGGCCACCCGCTGCTCATCGCGCTTGATTTCGGTTGGCACACCGATGGTGGCCATGGGTGCCGCCAGGTCGGGGAGGGCCATGGGCGGGCAGAAATCCTTGGATCCAATCCACTGTGGCCGCTGGAGGTGGCATCCGCCAACACCCCGCCTTGAAACGTCAACGGGAGATCAGACTGTTTCGGAGCAGCGCGACGCCGTGCCCAGCCCCACCGGTGTGAATCTGCTGCTGCTGCTGCTGCTGGCCCATTTCCTCTGTGATTTCGGTCTGCAGAGCGATCGGATGGCCCGGGAGAAATGTGCCGGCTGTGATGCCACCCTCCCCTGGGGGTGGTGGTTGACGGCCCATGGGGCCATCCATGGCCTGGCCGTGGCCCTGCTCACGGGCGTGCCCCTGCTGGGGGTGGCGGAAACAGCGGTCCACGCCCTGATCGATCACAGCAAGTGCCGGGGGCGGATCAGCTTCACCACCGATCAACTCCTCCACCTGCTCTGCAAGGGCCTCTGGGTGGCTCTCCTGACCGGGATGTGAGGGCAGGGCCACGGCATCCGAGGATGGGGCTTCGGAGGTGACGATGCCCCTTCTCTGCCCCCCCCTGCAGCCCGAACTGCTGCGCCAGCTGGAAGCCTGGCTGGCGGAAGATCTGGGCCGGGGTGATCTCACCAGCCCGGCCCTGATCCATCGGGAGGGCCGGGCCCACTGGATCAGCCAGCAGGAGGGCCTGTTCTGTGGCGGGGATCTGGTGGAACCGCTGTTCCGCCTGCTGGATCCCCAGGCCCGGGTGGAGGGTCGGGTGGCGGATGGCACGCGGATTCAGGCCGGCCAGCGCCTGCTCACCCTGGCGGGCAATGCGGCGGCCCTGGTGGCGGGGGAGCGCACGGCGCTCAACCTGGCCATGCGGCTCTCGGGGGTGGCCACGGCCACGGCGTCGCTGGTGGCCCAATTGGAGGGCACGGGCGTGCGGCTGGTGGACACCCGCAAAACCACCCCGGGGCTGCGGGTGCTGGAGAAATACGCCGTGCGCTGCGGTGGCGGCACCAACCACCGCTTCGGGCTGGATGATGCGGCGATGCTGAAGGAAAACCACCTGGCCTGGGCGGGGGGCATCGGGCCGGCGGTGCGGGCGGTGCGGGCCTCGGCCCCCTGGCCGGCCCGGTTGATCGTGGAAGCGGAAACGGAGGAGGAGGCCCAGCAGGCCCTGCGGGCGGGGGCCGATGCGGTGTTGCTGGATGGGTTTTCACCCGAGGCGCTCAAGGAGGTGGTGCCCCGCCTGCGGCAGCTGGCCCCGGGGGCCGTTCTGGAGGCCTCGGGGGTGAAACCGGAGACGCTGCGGGCCACCGCCGCCAGCGGCGTGGATCTGATCTCCACCAGCGCGCCGATCACCCGCAGCAGCTGGCTGGATATCTCCATGCGGTTCGAGGCGATCGTGGCATGAAAGGACGCCTGGCCCTGGGGGCCTACGTGCTGATCAAGGGGTGCGACCCCAGCCTCCTCAAATGGCTGCAGGAGCGGGGCCAGCTCTCCATGGTCCGTTTCGGGATGGCGGTCGACCCGATCAGCTTCTGCAACGTGTTCTTCTTCGCCAGCCTGGCGAGCGGCCTGGTGTTGCTGCTGATGGATCTTCCCAGCGTGCGGCGCCAACTGCCCGCCCTCACCGGGGCCGACCGCTGGTTGCTGGCCAGCCGGGCGGCCCTGGGGTTCTGCATCGGCCCCCTGGCCTACTTCCTGGCCCTGCGCCAGCTGCCGGTGGTGAGCCTCACCCTGCTCCTCACCCTCATTCTTCCGGTCACGGCCCTGCTGGCCCGCTCCCTGCTGGGGGAACCGCTGCCCCGGCGCTTCGGCCTCACCCTGGTGCTGCTGCCCGCCGGGCTCTGGCTCAGCAGCGCCATGGCCGGATCGATGGGCTCCACCGCGGGCGGGGGCCCCAACCTGCCGGGGGTGGGCTGGGCCCTGGTGAGTGTGGTGGCCTTCGCCGGCGCCGGCATCCTCAACCGCCTGAGCGCCACCCGGGGCTGGGGAACCGGCCTCTCCCTGGGGCTCACGAGCCTGGGGGCGGCGGTGGTGTTCGGCCTCATCGCCCTGCTGATGTACGGCCCGGATCACTTTTTCTTCCCGCGCCTGTGGTGGGTGGTGGGCGTGCTGCTGGGGTATGCGGGAGTGATCCGGGTGGGCAGCGAGCTCTGCCTGCTCACGAGCTACCGGCAGCTGGGCGCCCTGGATGTGGCGCTCTGGGGCAATGCGGTGGTGGTGGTGGCGATCCTCAGTGCCCACCTGCTGCTGGGGGAACCCGTGGGCCCGCGCACCGTGGCGGGGGCCGGCCTGATCCTGGCGGCCCTGGCCGTGGGGGTGGAGCGAACCAATCGGGAGAGATGATCAGGATTCCACCCCCTTGGCCCCTCCATGCTCAGCGTGCTCCAGACGCTCCGCCACCAGCTCCAGGGCGCCATGGAACGGGCCTTTCCGGAGGCGGCCGCCGCGGCCCAGGCCGCAGGCACCCCCTTCGATCCCCAGCTGGGGCCGGCCAGCAAGCCTGAGTTCGGGGATTTTCAGGCCAATGGGGCCCTGCCCCTGGCCAGGCCCCTGGGCCAGGCGCCCCGGGCGATCGCCGCTGCCGTGGTGGAGCAGCTGGCCGCGGATCCGGCCTTCGCAGCCCTCTGCCTGCCCCCCCAGATCGCCGGACCGGGTTTCATCAACCTCACCCTGAAGCCGGAGGTGCTGGCCGCCGAAGTGCGGCGCCGGGTGGGGGATCCGCGCCTGGGAGTGCCCACCGCCACCGCCAGCGCTCCTGCGGAGGGCGCAGGGGACGTGGGCCCCCTGGCGCCGGTGATCGTGGATTTTTCCAGCCCCAACATCGCCAAGGAGATGCATGTGGGGCACCTGCGCTCCACGATCATTGGCGATGCCCTGGCGCGGGTGCTGGAGTTTCGCGGCCATCCCGTGCTGCGGCTCAACCATGTGGGGGACTGGGGCACCCAGTTCGGCATGTTGATCACCCATCTCAAGGAGGTGGCGCCGGAGGCCCTGGAGCGGGCCGATGCGGTGAATCTGGGGGATCTGGTGAGCTTCTACCGCCAGGCCAAGGCCCGCTTCGACAGCGATCCCGCCTTCCAGGCCACCTCCCGCGAGGAGGTGGTGAAGCTGCAGGGGGGCGACCCGGTCAGCCTCCAGGCCTGGGGCCTGCTCTGCGACCAATCCCGGCGGGAGTTTCAGCAGATCTACAACCGGCTGGCCATCGCCCTCACGGAGCGGGGCGAATCCTTCTACAACCCGCTGCTGCCGGCAGTGGTGCGCGATCTGCGGGAGGTGGGCCTGCTGGTGGAGGACGCCGGCGCCGAATGCGTGTTTCTGGAGGAGGGCAAGCCACCGGTGATCGTGCAGAAGAGCGATGGGGGGTTCAATTACGCCACCACCGATCTGGCCGCCATCCGCTATCGGTTTGCCCCCCCGCCGAAGGGGGACGGGGCCCGGCGCGTGATCTACGTGACGGATGCGGGCCAGGCCAACCATTTCGCCGCCGTGTTCGAGGTGGCCCGGCGGGCGGGCTGGGTGCCGGAGGGGGGCCGGCTGGAGCATGTGCCCTTCGGCCTGGTGCAGGGCGACGACGGCAAGAAGCTGAAAACCCGCTCCGGCGACACCGTGCGTCTGAAGGATCTGCTGGATGAGGCGGTGCAGCGGGCAGAGGCCGACCTGAGGGCCCGCCTGGCGGAGGAGGGCCGGCAGGAGGAGGAGGGGTTCGTGCAGGAGGTGGCCACCGCCGTGGGTCTGGGGGCGGTGAAATATGCCGACCTGGCCACCAACCGGATCACCAACTACCAGTTCAGCTTTGATCGCATGCTGGCGTTGCAGGGCAACACGGCGCCCTACCTGCTCTATGCGGTGGTGCGCCTGGCGGGCATCGTGCGCCGGGGCGGGGAGGCGGCGGCGGCCGAGGCGGTGCCCGATCCCCTGGTGTTCAGCGACCCGCTGGAGTGGGCGCTGGTGCGGGAGCTGCTGCGCTTCGATGCGGTGATCCTGGAGGTGGAGGAGGATCTGCTGCCCAACCGGCTCTGCTCCTACCTCTTTGAGCTCAGCCAGAGCTTCAACCGCTTCTACGACCAGGTGCCCGTGCTCAAGGCCGAGGGGGCGGAGCGGGGCTCCCGGCTGGCCCTCTGCCGCCTCTGCGCCGACACCCTCAAACTGGGGCTGGGCCTGCTGGGCATCCAGACCCTGGATCGGATGTAGGCCCCTGGCGTCAACGTCGCCCCGGTGCGCCGACTAGATTCGCGCCTGCTCCCCTCCACCCCATGGGCCCAAGCGGCGCAGACACCTGGACGGCCGCCAGCAGCGCCTCGCTCTACGGCCTGGATCGCTGGGGAGACCCCTATTTCTCCGTGAACGCCCGGGGGCACGTGATGGTGCAGCCCAAGGGGGAGCGGGGGGGATCGCTGGATCTGGTGGAGCTGGTGAAGGGGCTCCAGGGGCGCGACCTGGGTCTGCCCCTGTTGATCCGCTTTGACGACATCCTGGACGACCGGCTGGAGCGGCTCCATGCGGCCTTTGGGCGGGCCATCGCCCAGTACGGCTACAGCGGCCGCTACCAGGGGGTGTTTCCGGTGAAATGCAACCAGCAGCGCCATGTGGTGGAGCAGCTGATGGAGACGGGCCGGCGCTGGCATTTCGGCCTGGAGGCGGGCAGCAAGGCGGAACTGCTCATTGCCTTGGCCCTGCTGGAGGATCCGGAGGCCCTGCTGATCTGCAACGGCTACAAGGACCGGCGCTACATCGAAACGGCGATCCTGGCGCGCCGGTTGGGACGGCAGCCCGTGGTGGTGATCGAGCAGGCCGACGAGGTGGAGCGGATCATCGCCGCCAGCCAGGCCCTGGGGGCCGCCCCCCTGATCGGGGTGCGGGCGAAGCTCTCGGCCCGGAGCGTGGGGCGCTGGGGCAGCTCCGTGGGAGAGGGGGCCAAATTCGGCCTCTCGATCCCCGATCTGCTGGCCACGGTGGAGGCCCTGCGCCAGGCGGATCTGCTCGGGGATCTGCGCCTGCTCCATTTCCACATCGGCAGCCAGATCAACGACATCGCCGTGCTGAAGGACGCCCTGCAGGAGGCCGGCCAGATCTACGTGGAACTCCACCGCCTCGGGGCAGCGATGGGCTATCTGGATGTGGGCGGGGGCCTGGGGATCGATTACGACGGCAGCCGCACCGCCACCACCGCCTCCACCAACTACTCCCTGCAGAACTACGCCAACGACGTGGTGGCCACCGTGCGGGAGTGCTGTGAGCCCCATGGGGTCGCCGTGCCCACCCTGGTGAGTGAGAGCGGTCGGGCCATCGCCAGCCACTTCAGCGTGCTGGTGTTCAACGTGCTGGGCTGCAGCCAGCCCCCCGCCGCCATCACGGATCCGGAGGGGGAGGAGCCCCTGATCGTGCGCAACCTGCGGGACACCCTGGCGATGGTGAACCGGGCGGAGGCCTGTGATCCCGCCCATCCCGCGAGCTGCGAACCGCTGCAGGAGGCCTGGAACGATGCCATCAAGTTCAAGGAGGATGCGCTGTCGGCCTTTCGCCTGGGCTACCTGGGGCTCAAGGAACGGGGCCAGGCCGAAGCGCTCTACTGGGCCTGCGGCGTGGCCATCGCCCAGCGGCTGGCCACCCTTCCGAGCGGCGCCCCGATCCCGGACGACCTGCGCAACCTGCAGGCGGCCCTGGCCAGCACCTACTACGCCAATCTGTCGGTGTTTCGCTCCGCCCCCGACACCTGGGCCATCCAGCAGCTGTTCCCCGTGCTGCCGATCCACCGGCTCTCGGAGCGCCCCGACCGTTTAGGGCGCTTCGCCGACCTCACCTGTGATTCCGACGGCAAGCTGGCCCGCTTCATCGGACCGGGGGCGGGGGCCGAGAAGCCCCTGTTGGAGCTCCATGGCCTGCGGGAGGGGGAGCCCTACTGGGTGGGGTTGTTTCTCGGAGGGGCCTACCAGGAGGTGATGGGCAATCTGCACAACCTGTTCGGGCGCACCAATGCGGTGCACATCCGCCTCACCGATGGGGGCGGCTATCGGGTGGAACATGTGGTGCGGGGCGACACCAATGCGGAGGTGCTCCAGGCGATGGAGCACGATCCCGCCATCCTTCAGGAGCACCTGCGGCAGGCCAGTGAGGAGGCCATCGCCGATGGCCGGCTCTCGATTGAAGATGTGCGCCGGCTGATGCAGCATCTCGACACCAGCCTGGGGCAGACCACCTATCTGGAGGGCTGAGGCTCGGCCATCACGGGCCCGACGGAGGTGGCCAGCAGGTGCATCTGGGCCACGAAGGCCTCCTTGCTGCGGATCAGCAGAAGCTTGCCCTGATGCTGGCGGCAGAAGCGCTCCACAATGTCGAGGCCCAGGCCCAGACCCGTGTGGGTGGTGGATGCTTCAGGATCGCGCGGTGGGGCAACAAGGGAGGATTGGGAGGATCCCTGGTCCTGCACCTCCAGAACCAGGGTGGAGTCGCTGGCCCAGGCCTGGATCGCCACCGGCGGCTGGCCGTGGTGGATGGCGTTGTCGATGAGATTTCGCAGGGCCCTCTCCAGGCCGGCCCCATCGAGCCGCACCTGGAGTTGGGGGATCTGCAGGTGGATGGGGTGCTGCACATAGCTGGACACCACCCGCTGGCAGAGGGCGTCCAGGGCCACGTGCTGCACGGGGGCGGAGGGCTGATCGCTGTCGGCCAGCAGCCTGAGCTGTTCACTCATCGACGCCAGCTGGCAAAGGTCGCTGTGGATCGCCCGGAAAGCCCTCTGGTGCTTTGAGTTCAGCACGCTCTGGAGCAGATCCACCTGGAGACAAATGCGGGTCTGGGGACCGGCCAGATCATGAACGATGCCCCGCAGCAGTTGCCTGCGCTCCTCCGCCGCCCCATTGAGGCGCGTGAGGAGATGGTTGATGCGCCGGCTCAACCGGCGCAGGGGGGCGATGCCGTCCTCGGGCAACAGGGGCAAGGGGGTGGGCAAGCCCTCCGGGAGGTGGTGGAGCACGTTCTGGAAGGGCCGCTCCACCTTGGTTTTGAGAAAAGCCACGGTGCCCAGCAGCACGCCCGCCAGCAGGGCGGCACTGCGCAGAAAGGGCAGGAACCAGGCGCAACTGCTGCTGAGGCGATCGGGCTGGTACAGCCAGAGCGACGAACGATCGACGGTTTGCAGCTGGATCCAGGTGCCCCCCCAGGAGTCGAGATAGGGGGCACGATCGCGTTGGAGCTCCCGGTGAACCCCGTAGCGGCTGGTCATGCGCTCATGAACCTGCTGATCAAAGCTGTTCATGGGCTGGAGCGGCCCTTCCGGGCCCTCCTGAGAGGAGCGCACAATCACCCCGGGGGGCAGATCGCTGACGGAGTGGCGATCGAGAGCAATCTCCACAAGGCGCAGGCTGCGCACCGTGCGCAGGGCCGTCTCGTCAATGAGCTTGGGCTCCAGAAACGTGTGCAGAGCCGCCATCAAAACGGCAAAGGAGAGGCCGCAACCACCGAGCAGAAAGAGGCTCAGGGCCAGCCAATCGCGGCGATCAAGGCCTCGGAACCGACTGGACAACGTCTCCAAGGGGCCTCACCTCCACATTCAGCTTGTATCCCTGCCCCCGCTCCGGAAGGATCAGATCCGTTCCGGTGAGGTTTCGCAACAAGCGACGCAGCCGGGACAGGCGCACATCGATCGTACGGGTTTGGCCAGGGGACACGAGACTACCGGAGGCCTGCAGGAGCTGGGCCCGGGACAGCACCTGGTGGGGGTGGCGGCAGAACGCCAGCAACAGGGCCGCGTCCCCACGACCCAGGCGATGGCATCCGCCATCGGAGGTGAGGAGCTGGGGCTGGTCGGCCACCTCGAATTGCAGGGGGCCCAATTGATAGCGGGCCTCCTGCAGCGGATGGGTGGCTTCAGGGGACGGGGGCGCCAGCACGGCCACATCCGTGGTTCTGCGGTGGAGGCGCAGCAGACGCTCGCTGCGCAGCTGGAGCTCACGGAACTGGAAGGGTTTGATCAGATAGTCGTCGGCCCCGGCCTCCAAACCCACCACCCGATCGCCGGGGGTGGCCAGGGCCGAGAGGATGAGGATGGGAAAGCCTTTGTGGATTTGCCGGATCCGACTGAGGACATCGATGCCGTGTTTATCAGGAAGCAGCAGGTCGAGGATGAGCAGATCGGGCTGGCGCTCCTGAAGGGCCTCAAACAAGGGGAGGGGGCGATGGAACACCTGCAGAGACCAACCGATCTTCTGGAACTGCTCCAGGAGCAGGGCACACATGGCCTCGTCGTCGTCGAGGATCCAGACGTTCCGGGTGGCGCCTCCGGCACGGAGTTTCTTCGCTGGACGCCTTTTCAGGGGGCGCTTCTCCAGCGGGTCGCGAT
Source organism: Cyanobacteriota bacterium (assembly GCA_035285785.1). Lineage (GTDB taxonomy): Bacteria > Cyanobacteriota > Cyanobacteriia > PCC-6307 > Cyanobiaceae > Cyanobium. The sequence goes on along the minus strand of JAYKJF010000009.1, from coordinate 16,796 downwards.
CCAGGGGCAGCTCACCAGGAAGGGTGGTCATCGACGGCCGGAATCAGCGGTAAGCGAACAACACGACCCTTCAACAATCTTCACTGCTTCAATCCCGCCGATGACGTGGAAGGGTGTGGAATTTAGCCGCATGTCGCGATCCTGCGCAACGGGCCTCGAGCACCAGTGATCAACTCCACACTATCCGAAGAGATCCCCTTCCGTCCAAGCCCAGGTCTCACCAGTCGCGCACTAGTCTACGGCGCCATCCCAGTCGGCGCCCGCCACCGAGGAGCCGAAGAGCTGATCCAACGGGGCCGGGGAACGGCTTGAAGAAATACGACAGATTCCATACGGCCCTAAATGGGGAAGGGAATCAAACGAAGAGATGCTTATACAATTGAGGGTTAAATGGCGGGAACAGGCACATCAATCGGACAGTTTTTGCGAATATTTTTACCTTGGCAGGACTTGCGGCATGACGAACAGCTTCGCCCCGCCCTCCCTCACCCCTTCCCTCCTCCCGGATCTCTCTGGCGGCATTGGTGAAACAGAGCCCAGCCCATCCCTGCTGGCCGCATCCGTCCTTCCATCCCCACTCGCGCCGCTCCCCCCGACGTTTCCGGCACTCCCGGGGGGCATCGCCAGCGCCTCCCCGGACCCGGTCGACTCCCAGTCGGCCCCGGGGGCTGACCCCCTCACGGGTCTGGGTGAGGAGGGCCCCTTTCTCCTCCCATCGGTAGACCCAGACGATTTTTCAGACGACACCTCCACCACGGGCTCCCTCCCCATCGGCGGCAGCCGCACGGGCGTGGTGGACTTCGACGGCGATCGCGACTGGTTTCGCCTCTCCCTCACCGCGGGACGCACCTATCGCTTCACTCTCGACGGCCTATCCCTCACCGATCCAACCCTGGCCCTGCTCAACGCCAGCGGCGATCAGCTCGGCTTCAACGACGACTTCAGCGGCCGCAATTCACAGATCACCTTCACCGCCACCGCTTCTGGCACCTTTTTCCTTGATGCCGGAGCTTTCACCTCCGGAACGGGCTCGTACCTCCTCCTGGCTGAAGACATCGACGATTTTTCGGACGACACCTCAACCGCCGGCTCCATCAATGTGGGGGGCAGCCGCACGGGCGTGGTGGACTTCGACGGGGATCGGGACTGGTTCCGCCTCTCGCTCACCGCAGGCCGCACCTACCGCTTCAACCTCGACGGCACCTCCCTCTCCGATCCCACCCTCGCCCTCCTGAACGCCAGCGGCAGCCAGCTGGCCTTCAACGACGATTTCAGCGGCCGCAATTCCCAGATCACCTTCACCGCCACCGCTTCTGGCATCTATTTCCTCGATGCCGGGGCCTTCAATGACGGAACAGGCTCTTATCACCTCCAAGCCGCAGACACCACGCCCAGCGACGATTTTGCGGACGACTCCTCCACCACCGGCTCCCTCGCCGTGGGAGGCAGCCGCTCAGGGGTGGTGAACTTCGACGGGGATCAGGACTGGTTCCGCCTCTCCCTCACCGCGGGCCGCACCTACCGCTTCAACCTCGACGGCACCACTCTCACCGATCCCACCCTCGCCCTGCTCAACGCCAGCGGCAACCAGCTGGCCTTCAACGACGACTTCAGCGGCCGCAATTCCCAGATCACCTTCACCGCCACCGCTTCAGGCACCTACTTCCTCGATGCCGGTTCCTACAACAGCGGCACGGGTTCCTACCTCCTCCAGGCCGCAGACAGCACACCCACCGACGATTTTGCGGACGACTCCTCCACCACCGGCTCCCTCGCCGTGGGAGGCAGCCGCTCAGGGGTGGTGAACTTCGACGGGGATCGCGACTGGTTCCGCATCACCCTGATCGGTGGGCAGACGTACCGCTTCAACCTCAACGGCACCACCCTCTCCGACCCCACCCTCGCTCTGCGGAATGCCAGCGGCAGCCAGCTGGCTTTCAACGACGACTTCAGCGGCCGCAATTCACAGATCACCTTCACGGCGTCCAGCACCGGCACCTATGTCCTCGATGCCGGGGCCTACAGCAGTGGAACAGGCTCCTACACCCTGCTGGCCGCCAACACCACCCCCGTCAGAACCACAGATGATGTGGCCGGCAACGCCTCCACCAGCGCCCGCATCACCGTGGGTGGGAGCCGCACAGGTGTGGTGAACTTCCATGGCGATCGCGACTGGTTCCGCATTGCGCTGACGGCAGGCCGTACCTACCGCTTCAATCTCAACGGCGCCACCCTCTCCGATCCCACCCTCGCCCTGCTCAACCCCAGCGGCAGCCGGCTGGCCTTCAACGACGACTTCAGCGGCCGCAATTCACAGATCACCTTCACGGCGTCCAGCACCGGCACCTATGTCCTCGATGCCGGGGCCTTCAGCAATGGAACAGGCTCCTACACCCTGCTGGCAACAGACACCACCCCCGTCCGCACGACAGACGATGTAGCCGGGAATGCCTCCACCACAGCAAGGATCTCCGTTGGGGGCAGCCGCACAGGGGCGGTGAACTTCAACGCCGATCGCGACTGGTTTCGGATTTCTCTCAGCGCAGGACGCACCTACATGTTCACGGCAGTGGGCAGCAGCCTGCGGGATCCAAATCTGTTTCTTCGGGATGCCAATGGCAATCAACGCGGATTCGCTGAAGATACCGGGGGTTCCCTCAATCCGGTCCTGCTTTTTGCGCCCGAAACCTCCGGTAGTTTCCTTCTGGACGTTGGCGCCAAAAACAATGTGGGCGCTGGTGGCTACACGCTGTATGCCACAGACCTGCTCGCCAATGACGATTTTTCTGCCGATCTCCAGACCAGGGGCAGCGTCGCCATCGGTGGCAGCCGCACAGGGGCGGTGAACTTCAACAATGATCGCGACTGGTTCCGCATCACCCTCACCGCGGGCCAGACCTATCGCTTCAACCTCAACGGCAACTCCTTAACCGATCCCACCCTCACCCTGCGCAACGCCAACGGCGATCAGATTGCCTTCAACGACGACTTCAACGGTCGCAACCCCCAGATCACCTTCACCGCTACCGCATCAGGCACCTATGTCCTCGATGCCGGGGCCTACAGCAGTGGGACAGGCACCTATACACTCCTGGCCGCTTCAACGTCCACCATCTCCGATGATTACCTCGCAGATCCCACCACAACGGGCAGCGTTGTGGTGGGCCGTGAAGCCTCTGGAACCATCAACTTCAGTGGTGATCACGACTGGTTTCGCCTCGCCCTCACGGCTGGACAGACCTATCGCATCAATCTGGATGGAACAACCCTCTCCGACCCAACCCTGACTCTTCGCGATAGCAGCGGGCGAAATATCCTTGCCAGTAATGACAACTTTTCTCAAAGCCTTGGCTCCCAGATCACATACGCAGCAACCACCACTGGCACATATTTTCTCGATGCTGCAGCCACGGGCTCTCTAACCGGGTCCTATAGCCTGAGAGCAACAAACATCAGCAGTAACTCAGATCGCATTGCAGGAGTTACAACGCCCGGAATACGGAATTTTGTCAATACAGCTCTTCAGGACAATCTCTTCAGCCATGGAGAACTTGCATCTCTCCTGCGCACAACGGGCACGAATGGCGTCACTTTCCAGGAACTTTCTGATCTCCGCACGGTGTCCAACCAGCTTAATCCCTACCTTTCAGCCACAGCCCGCACCTACCACCAATACATCTACAACGCGGTTGTGAATGGCAATACGGCCAATCAATGGTGGACGGGTGGAGGGAGCGCCCGCATCTCTCTGGGCAATCTGACGGCAGGATCCACCCAGGCCCAGATGAATCGGTTGGTGGACAAATGGTTCGGTGGGCTCGACCTCCCCACGAATTTTGTGACGGGCGATTCGGCAGCTGCGGCAAACAGCGTCAGTTTCAGCTATCGACGCATGACGGGCAATCTTTTTGTGAATGACATCAGCTTTTCCGATATCAATCAGGGGCGAGCGGGCACCTGTTATTTTCTGGCTGCTTGTGCAAGCCTTGCCAACAACCAACGCCAATTGATTCGCGACATGTTCCGCGACAATGGTGATGGGACTTATGGCGTGCGCTTCTACGGATCCACAGGCAATGAACTCTGGGTTACCGTGGATCGCTCGGCACCCGTGATTTCTGGCAGCCTGGTGTTGGCTGGCAACGACTCCCGCTCACTGGGGGGCGAGATGTGGGTAGCCCTGGCGGAAAAAGCCTATGCGCAAGCCAATGAAATCGGCGCCTTTAATCGGGCAACCCAAGCCAACAGCTATCGGTACATCGAAGGTGGCAGGGATGATGTCCTGCAGCATCTTGTCAATCGCCGTCCCCAGACGTATTCCTCGTTTTACTCCAGCTCTGGCTGGACCTCAGCGTCCGGCAGTCTGAGTGCGTGGAACACCTATCTCAATTCTGCCGTTGCCGCCCTTAATGCTGGAAAATCACTTTGGGTGCTCAGCCTGGACAACACGACTGTTTCTGGGAAAAGCAATTTTGTGGCCTATCACGTGTTTGCCATCACCGGCTATAACGCCAGAACTGGTCTGTTCACCCTCAGCAATCCCTGGGGAGCCGGAAGCTCCACCTTTGCCGGTGTGTTTCAGGCGTCATGGCAAAACATTTTCAATGTGCAAGGCATCGTTGCCTGGGTTTAGGGCGTGAATGGCGGGACGGGCCGGATCAGCCCAGCGCGGCGCGCAGCTGATCCCGCGCCTGCTCCAGGGCCCCATCGAGCGCAGCCCCATCGCGGCCGCCCGCCTGGGCCAGGTTGGGGCGGCCACCGCCGCCCCCGCCGCAGGCTTTCGCCACCCCGCCGATGAAGGCCCCGGCCTTGGGCCCGGCGGCGATCACCCCCGGGCCGAAGGCGGCCACCAGGATCACCTTGCCCAGATCCGCCGGCTCGGGGAGTCCCCCCAGCACCACGGCCGCTCCGTCGCCCAGCTGATCCGCCAGACCCTGGGCCGCACTCTGCAGACCCGCTCCCTCCACCCCATCCAGGCGGGCCACCAACAGCCGGTAGGGCCCGGCGCCGGAAGCGGCCGGCTGCAGCGCTTCCGCCTGGGCCGCCAGGGCGGCCGCCTTGGCCAGGGCCAGCTCCTGCCGGGCGGCGGCCAGGGCTTTCTGGTTGGCCTTGAGCTCCTCCTGGAGGGCCCCCACCCGCTCGAGAATCTCCGCGGGCTGGGCCTTGAAGCGATCGGAGAGGGCCCGCACCACCGCGTCCCGCTCCTGCAGGTAGGCGAGCACGGCCGGGCCGGCCACGGCCTCGATGCGGCGGATGCCCGCGGCCACGCCCCCCTCCGCCACGATCTTGAACAGGCCGATCTCGGCGGTGTTGGCCACATGGGTGCCGCCGCAGAGCTCCATCGACACGCCGGGCACGTCCACCACCCGCACCACCGCCCCATATTTCTCGCCGAACATGGCCACCGCCCCGGCCGTCCGGGCCTGCTCCAGGGCCATCTCCCCCACCTCCAGGGTGTGGGCCTCGGCGATCCAGCCGTTGATCAGGGTCTCCACCTCCTGCACCTCCTCAGCGGTGAGGGCCCGGGGGCAGTGGAAGTCGAAACGGAGCCGGTCGAAATCCACCAGGGATCCGGCCTGGCTGATGGAGGGATCCACCACCTGCTTGAGGGCAGCCTGCAGCAGGTGGGTGGCGGTGTGGTGGGCCTGGGCCCGGCGGCGGCAGCCCCGATCCACCCGGGCGGTGAGCACATCCCCCACGGCCACCACCCCGCGCTCCACCTGGCCGCTGTGCACGAACACGCTGCGGTTGCGGCTCACCCCCTGGATCGCCACCAGCGCTCCGCCGCCCGAGGTGTCGGGCCCATCCCCGCTGAGCACCCCCCGGTCGCCCACCTGGCCGCCCCCCTCCCCATAGAACGGGGTGGAATCCAGCACGATCTGCACCCCATCACCCGCCACCGCCCGCTCGGCCGCTTGGCCATTCACCACCAGGGCCACCACACAGCTGGGCCGTTCGAGGGCCTCATAGCCCGTGAAGGCCGTGCTCTCCAGATCGGCCGCCACCTGCTCCAGGGCCCCCTGCAGGGTGAGATCGATGCTCACGGCCGCGGCCTTGGCCCGCTGCCGCTGGCCCTCCATGGCCGCCTCGAAGCCCGCCAGATCCACCGAAAGCCCGTGCTCCTCGGCGATCTCCTGGGTGAGTTCCAGGGGGAAGCCATAGGTGTCGTAGAGCTCGAAGGCCTGCTCGCCGCTGATCTGGCTGGGCTGGGCGGCCAGCACATCGGCCAGCAGCTTTTCCCCCCGCTCCAGGGTGGCCAGGAAGCGGGCCTCCTCCCGCTCCAGCTCCGCCAGAACCAGCGGACGCCGTTCGATCAGCTGGGGATAGGCCTGGCCCATCAGGGCGATCGCCGCCTCCCCCAGCACCGGAAGGAAGGGACCCTCGATGCCCAGCAACCGGCCATGGCGCACCACGCGCCGCAGCAGGCGCCGCAGGATGTAGCCCCGGCCCAGGTTGGAGGCCGTCACCCCATCGGCGATCAGCTGGGTGATCGCCCGGCTGTGGTCGCCGATCACCTTGAAGCTGGTTTTCTGGCGGGCATCGGCACCCTGATACGAGAAACCCACCAGCTTGGCGGCGGCATCGATCAGGGGAAAGATGAGATCGGTTTCGTAGTTGTTGGGCACCCCCTGCAGGATCTGGGCCATCCGCTCCAGACCCATCCCCGTATCAATGTTCTGATTCGCGAGCGGGGTTAAGACACCCTCCGCATCGCGATTGTATTGCATGAAAACAAGATTATAGAATTCAATGAATCGCGTGTCATCTTCAAGATCAATTCCCTCATCGCCCAGCTCAGGTTTGAAATCGAAATAGATCTCGGAACAGGGGCCGCAGGGGCCGGTGGGGCCAGATGCCCAGAAGTTATCTTCCTCATCCATGCGCACGATGCGCAAGGGATTCACCCCCACCTCATCGCGCCAGATCAGAGCCGCTTCATCATCCTCCCGAAACACGCTCACCACCAGCTGTTTCGGATTAAGACCGAACACCTGGGTGCTCAACTCCCAGGCCCAGTGAATCGCCTGGGATTTGAAATAATCCCCGAAGGAAAAATTTCCCAGCATTTCAAAAAACGTGTGGTGCCGCGCCGTGCGCCCCACGTTCTCGATGTCGTTGGTGCGGATGCACTTCTGGCTTGTGGTGGCCCGGGCCGCGGGTCGGGGGGCCTGCCCGAGAAACACGGGCTTGAAGGGCAGCATGCCGGCGATGGTGAGCAGCACCGTGGGGTCGTCCGGCACCAGGGAGGCACTGGGCAGGCGCAGGTGCTCCCGCTCCTGGTAGAAGGCCAGGAAGGCCTCCCGGATGGCGTCGCCCGTCCACTCCCTGGCCTGGGAAGGGGTGCTTCCGGGGGCGGACGAACGGAGGGAAGGGGCGCTCATCAAAAACCAGGGGGGGCCGCAGGGCCATGATCGCCCAGGGCCGACAGGCGATGGCTGCCGGAGCTACAGGCGACCCGTCAGGGCCCGGGTGGTGCGGGTGAGGCCCGCCACCGTTTCCGGAAGCAGGGGCTTGCTGAGCAGGCCCCCGCCGATCCGCAGGAAGATCCCCGAGAGCACCAGATACACCGCCCCCAGGCTGAGCAGCACGGCCATCCAGCTGAGCTGGAAAGCCTGGCGCAGCCAGAGCACGAGCACGATCTGACTGAACAGAAGGCCCAGCAGGAGCAGGCTCAGGCCCGCCCCCAGGATCACGGCACCGGTGATCAGCCGGCGCTTCTCCTTATCGGCCTCCTGCAGGGCCATGCGCACATGCAGGTCCACCACGGAGGTGAGCAGGCCGGACAGGCGGGAGGCTCCCTTGAGGTTCATGCCGAGCGGCGCCCAGGCGACAGCAGCAGACCCACCAGCAGGCCCACGCCCGCCGCCACCCCGAGCGCCATCAGGGGGCGCTCCCGCACGGGCTTCTCCAGCTTGGGCCGGAGGGTGCGGTTGAGGTCGTCCAGCAGCTGGTCGAGCTGCTCCTCGAGGGGTTTGAGGGAATCCCCCATCTGCTGGGCCTGGTGGGTGGTGGCCTCGATGAGGTCGAGCAGCTGCTCCTTCACCCGGGGGGTGGCGCCTCCGGTCTGGCGGCTGATCACGTCCACCAGCTGGTCGAAGCTGCCGCGGGTGGCCTCCAGGGTGTGGCGGGCCACCTCGGGCCACTCCCTCTGGATGGTGGGCAGCAGGGCATCGAACCGCTCCCGGAAGGCGGTCTGCAGCACCGGGGGCGTGGTCGACTGCCCATTGGTGGTGGAGGCAGGCCCCTCAAGGGAGGGGCCGGAGGGCTGATCGAAGCTCATGGAAGGAAACGGCAGCGTGTAATAGCAGTGTGGCGACGGCTCGGGGCTGGCTTCAAGGTGGGGATCAGTTCCCCCAACGTAGGGAAAGCCGGCGGGGTTGGCAGCCTCAAAACCTCCGCTACATTTCGCGGGCTTGAGGGTCGAGCCGATTGGTGTTCATCAAGCAGGTGGAGCTCACCCACTTCAAATCCTTCGGCGGCACCATCAGCATCCCCCTGGAGCCGGGCTTCACGGTGGTGACCGGCCCGAATGGATCCGGGAAGAGCAACATCCTTGATGCGGTGCTCTTCTGCCTCGGCCTGGCCAGCAGCCGGGGCATGCGGGCCGAGCGCCTTCCTGATCTGATCAACAGCGCCATGCTGCGGGCGGGCAAGGCCGCGGAAACCACCGTCACCGTCCACTTCGATCTCAGCGACTGGCAGCCCGACGGAGCGGAGGAGGGGCTGGAGGCGCCGGCGGAGGGCCCCTGGATCCGGGCCGGCCAGCAGGAGTGGAGCGTGAGCCGGCGCCTGCGGGTGGCTCCCGGAGGCACCTACAGCAGCAGCTTCAGCGCCGATGGCGTGCCCTGCAATCTGCAGCAGCTGCAAACCCAGCTGCGGCGGCTTCGGGTGGATCCGGAGGGGAGCAACGTGGTGATGCAGGGCGACGTGACCCGCATCGTGTCGATGAGCGCCAAGGAGCGGCGGGGCATCATCGATGAGCTGGCCGGGGTGGCCCTCTTCGATTCCCGCATCGACCAGACCCGGGGCAAGCTCGATGAGGTGCAGGATCGGGTGGAGCGCTGCCGGATCGTGGAGCAGGAGCTGCTGGCCAATCGCCAGAAGCTGGAGAAGGATTGCGCCAAGGCCCGGGCCTATCAGGGCCTGCGGGAGAGGCTCCACCTCGGGCGTCTGCAGGAGCAGGTGCTGGCGGTGGAGGAGGCCCGCCAGCTGCAGCGGGATCTGCTGCAGCGGCGCCACACCCTGCAGGAGCGCCAGGCCACGGAAACCACGGCGGTGGCCGAGGCCGGGGCGGCGATCCAGGAGGCCAGCCAGGCCCTGGAGGTGCTGCAGGCGGAGGTGAAGGCCCTCGGGGAAGACCAGCTGCTGGCGGTGCAGGCGGAGCTGGCGGGCCAGGAGGCCGAGGGACGGGAACTGGCCCGCCAGGCCGAAAAGCAGAGCACGGAGGCCCAGCAGCTGCAGGAGCGGCGCCACACCCTCACCCGCCAGCGGGGAGAGCTGGGCCAGCAGCTCCAGGCGCTCCAGGCCAGTGATGGAGACGACGGACTGGAGCGGGCGGAGGCGGCCTGCCGGGATGCGGAGGCGGCGGTGGAGCACTCCCGCCGCAAGCTGAAGGAGGTGGCCGGCCGCTCCGGCGACTGGATGGAGGCCCAGCGGAAGCGCAGCGAGGAGCGCCGCCACCTGCTGGAGCAGATCACGCCGCTGCAGTCGGAATCCCAGCAGCTCTCCGAGCGCCTGCGGCAGGCGGAGCAGCGGCTGGCGGAACTCGACAGCGAGCAGCGGGAGGAGGGGGGCCTCTCGGACGAAACGGAGGGCCAGCTCCAGCGGCTCAATGGGGAGCTGGCCCAGCTGGAGCAGCAGCTGCGCCAGCAGCAGGGCCGGATGCAGGAGCTGGTGGAGAGCCTGGCCCTGCAGCAGCGCACCCGCCAGCGGCTGGAGCAGGAGCAAACCCAGCTGGAGCGGGAGATCGCCCGGCTGGAGAGCCGCCGCGACACCCTGCAGGAGAGCCGGGGCACCGGCGCCCTGCGCACGCTGCTGGAGGCGGGTCTGGAGGGAATCCACGGGCCGGTGGCCCAGCTGGGGGAGGTAGAGGAGCGCCATCGCCTGGCCCTGGAGGTGGCGGCCGGCGCCCGGCTCGGCCAGGTGGTGGTGGAGGACGACGGCATCGCCGCCCGGGCCATCGAGCTGCTCAAGAGCCGCCGGGCGGGCCGGCTCACCTTCCTGCCCCTCAACCGCCTGCGGGCGGGCGGTTCCTCGATGAGCAACGCCGCCCTGCAGCGGGGCGGTGGCGGCGGTGCCCCCGGGCTGGTGGGCCGGGCCGTGGATCTGGTGCGCCACGAGCCGGTGTATGGGGAGGTGTTCCGCTACGTGTTCGGCGACACCCTGGTGTTCGACAGCCTGGCCCAGGCCCGCAGGGAGCTGGGCCGCTGCCGGGCGGTGACCCTGGAGGGCGAACTGCTGGAGAAGAGCGGCGCCATGACCGGCGGCAGCCTGCAGCAACGCTCCACCCAGCTGGGCTTCGGTTCCGCCTCCGAGGGCGACGAGGCCGAGCCCCTGCGGCGACGCCTGCTGGAGCTGGGGGAGAGCCTGGTGGCCTGCCGGCGGGAGGAGGGCAGCCTCAGCGATGCCCTGGAGGCCCTGCGGCCCCAGCTGCAACAGAGCCAGCAGCGCCAATCGGCCCTGGAGGCCGAGCGCAGGGCGGCCGAGCGCAGCCTGGATCCCCAGCGCCAGCGCAGCGCCCAGCTGGGCCAGCGGCGCGCCGAGCTGGGCGCTGCGCTGGCCAGCGATGGGGCCCGGGCCGAGGAGATCAGCCGCCTGCTGGCCCCCCTGCAGGAGCGGCTGGCCGTGCTGGATCAGGCGGACACCGCCGCCGCCGGTGAGGGGGAACCCAGCCTGTGGCAGGGCCTGCAGGCGGAGCTGGAGGCGGCCGACCTGGCCCTGCAGAACGCCCGTGCCCTGCGGGATGGGCAGCTGGCCCAGCGGCGCGACCGGGCCCTGGCCAGCGAACGGCTCCAGAACCAGCTCGAGAGCCTGGGCCAGGAGGAGCAGCGGCTGATCGCGGCGGTGAACGCCCTCCTGGCCGAACGGGAGATCTGGAAGCAGCGCCAGCAGGAGCAGGCGGAGCGGCGGAAGGCCCTCGAGGCGCAGCAGCAGGAGCTCAGCACCCGCTTCGGGGAGAAGCGGCGGGCCCGCGATCTGGCGGAAAGCCAGCTGGGGGCCCAGCGCCAGGCCCTGCAGCAGCGCCAGTGGGAGCTGGAGCGGCTGGGGGAGGAGCTGGTGGCTCTGGAGAGCGAGCAGCGCAGCGGGGAGCAGCGCCTGCAGCAACTCACCGAAGCCCTGCCCGATCCCCTGCCCGAGGTGCCCGAGGAGGTGCGCCAGGCGGGACTGGAGGCCCTGCAGAAAGCGCTGGAGCAGATCCAGCGGCAGATGGAGGCCCTCGAGCCGGTGAACATGCTGGCCCTGGAGGAGCTGGAGCAGCTGGAGCAGCGCCTGGCCGAGCTGGAGGAGCGGCTGGAGGTGCTCGGACGGGAGCGGCAGGAGCTGCTGCTGCGCATCGAAACGGTGGCCACCCTGCGGCAGGAGGCCTTCCTGGAGGCCTTCCGGGCCGTGGATGGCCATTTCCGCACGATCTTTGCCCACCTCTCCGATGGGGAGGGCCAGCTCCAGCTGGAAAACCCCGAGCAGCCCCTGGAGGGGGGGCTCACCCTGGTGGCCCATCCGAAGGGCAAGGCGGTGCGGCGGCTGGCCTCCATGTCGGGGGGGGAGAAATCCCTCACGGCCCTGAGCTTCCTGTTTGCCCTGCAGCAGTTCCGCCCCTCCCCCTTCTATGCCCTCGATGAGGTGGACAGCTTTCTCGACGGGGTGAACGTGGAGCGGCTGGCGGGACTGATCGCCTCCCAGGCGGAGGGGGCCCAGTTTCTGGTGGTGAGCCACCGCCGGCCGATGATCGGTGCGGCCACCCGCACCATCGGTGTCACCCAGGCCCGGGGCGCCCACACCCAGGTGGTCGGTTTGCCCCCCGCAGCATGAGCTGGCTGGAGGCAGGCGCTTGCCCCACAATGAGCGGATCAGATCGCAGGTTTTGAGCGCATCCACTCCACAGCCCACGGAATCCTCTGTCCCCAGCGATCGGCTCTGGCTGCGCTCGGAGCTGATGGGCACCCAGGTGATCACCCGCGACACCGGACGGCGCCTGGGGGTGGTGGGTGAAGTGGTGGTGGATATCGACCGACGGGAAGTGGTGGCCCTGGGACTGCGCGACAACCCCCTCACCCGGTTTCTGCCGGGCCTGCCCCGCTGGATGCCCCTGGAGCGCATCCGCCAGGTGGGCGATGTGATCCTGGTGGACTCCTCCGATTCCCTGGCGGAAGGCTTCAACCCGGAGCGCTACAGCAAGGTGATCAACTGCCAGGTGATCACCGAATCGGGACAGACCCTGGGGCGGGTGCTGGGCTACAGCTTTGACATCGAAACCGGGGAGCTCATCACCCTGGTGGTGGGTGCCCTGGGGGTGCCCCTGCTGGCCGAAGGGGTGCTGAGCACCTGGGAGCTGCCCGTGAGCGAGGTGGTGAGCAGCGGCAGCGATCGGATCATCGTGTACGAGGGGGCGGAGCAGAAGCTCAAGCAGCTGGGCACGGGGTTGCTGGAGAAGATGGGCATCGGTGGCAGCAGCTGGGAGCGGGAGGAGCGGGAGCGCTATCGGATGGGGCCCGTGCCGGCGGAAAACCAGCTGCCGGCGGGTCAGCCGAGCCAGCAGGAGCAGCGGCGCATCCAACCGGCCACGGCCCGGGCCTTCCAGCCGGAAGAGGAGATGGAATACGTGGAAACCGAGGAGCGCAGCCAGCGGGAACCCCTGCGGCAGCGGCGCTATCTCGATGAGGACGCCCCCCTGCGGGACCCTGAGCGCCGCCGCATCTACGGCGAGCGCGATCGCGACGAGGAGCGCTACGACGAACGCTACCGGGAGCGGCAACCCGCCGGGCGGTCGATCCCCTCCGAGCCCCCCGCACCCGCCCCCGCCCGGGCTGAGCGCCGCTGGGAGCGGGACGACCGGGAGCCCCAGGAGATGGGGAGGGGGCGGGAGGAGCCCGAAGGCCCGATTCGCCGCCGGGCCGAACCGGAACTGGTGGATGTGGAGCCTGAAATCCTCGATGATCCGTGGTGAGCTGGAACCCATGCCCGTGTTGAACCGATCTCAGCGGGTGGGCTGGGGAGCCGGACCCCTGGTGGTCTGGGTGGCTCTGGCGGCCGCCCTGGCTCCAGCGGGGGCGGCCCAGGGCACCCCGAACGCCCCTGCAGCTCCCACCACCCAAGCCACACCCGCCAAGGAACAGACCCCAGCCCAACCGCCGGCTGAGGTGCCCCTGAAGCCGCCGCCGATGGACCAGGAGCCCGTGCGGATCTGGCAGCCGGAGGGCATGGGCGAGCCCGCCCCCAGCGCCCGGCCCCTCCCCCGCCGCATGGCGCGCCCCACGGCCCTGCCCACCCAGCCACCGGCCGCCGGTCCAGCCGCCAACCCGGCAACGGGTGCCATTCCGCCCGGCGCAGTGTCTCCGAGAGCCGTGCCTCCGGGAGCCGTGCCTCCGGGGGCCGTGCGCCCCGGACTGCTTCCGCAGGGGGCCATTCCCCCCGGCATGATGCGGCCCGGCATGCTTCCCCCGGGCGCCCTTCCCCCAGGTGCTATTCCGCCGGGTGCCATGCCGCCGGGGGGATCCTCCCAGCGGGGCACGATTCCCCCCGGTGCCATGCCGCCGGGAGCCCTGCCGCCGGGGGCGATGCCACCGAGCACCCTGCCCCCCGGAGCCGCTCCGGCCAAACCCGCGGCCCAATCCTCCACCTGGTCGCCCTGGTCCTCCCTGGGGTTGGGGTTGCTGGTGGCGGGTGGGGTCACCTGGGCGGTGACCAGCAGCCGCAAGCGGCGCCTCGCCGACCGAGGGGATGACCCGTTCCCCCGGGGCTGACGCGCCCCAGCTCTTTCTGGTGGTGCTGGGGGGCCGGACGGCGGGGGCCCACATCGAGCTCCACGATGTGCGCTTCGTGGTGGGCCCCACCCTGGAGGCCACCCTGCCGGCGCTCCGCAGCCAGTGGTTCGGCCGCCGCCGCGGGCTCCACATCGACAGTTACATGGTCGTGCGGCAGGTGGGGGCCTTCGCGGTGGAGCTTCACCGGGAGCCCTTCGCGGGCGCCGAGCGGTTGTGGTTTGTGAATGTGGGGGGCTACCAGCCCCACCTGCTGGCGGAGGAGCACGCCTTCGGCCTGGTGGTGGCCGACACGGCCGCAGGGGCCAAACGGCAGGCGCTGGCCCGGTGGTTGCCGGAGAGTGAGAGCCGGCACAAAGATGATCTCCACGCCCTGGAGGCGGTGGACGACTGCCTGCCCCTGGAGGTGGTGGGGGGATGGCAGGTGCACCTGATTCCGACGTCCCAGCCCGCCCCCCCCCAGCACCCGGACTGGTTTGGCTACCGGCCGATCTGAACGGCCCTGACCCGCCGGAGGCGAAGATCGGGGGATCGTCCATCCCCCGTCCCCCCCGATGAACATCGACGGCAAAGCCTGGCGCACCATCTGGCTGGAGGAGGGGGGCCGATCGGTGGGGGTGATCGACCAGACCCTGCTGCCCCATACGTTCCGCACCCGCTCCCTGGGGCACTGGCAGGAGGCGGCCGAGGCGATTCGCACCATGGTGGTGCGGGGGGCGCCCCTGATCGGCGTCACCGGCGCCTACGGGCTGATGCTGGCCCTGCAGGCGGATGCGGGCGATGGGGCCCTGGAGGAGGCCTTCGCCGGGCTCAACGCCACACGCCCCACGGCGATCAATCTGCGCTGGGCCCTGGAGCGGGTGCGGGCCCGGGTGCGGGCGCTGCCGGAGAGCGAGCGGGCCGCTGCCGCCCAGGCGGAGGCGGGGGCCATCGCGGAGGAGGACGTGGCCATGTGCGAAGCGATCGGCAACCACGGCCTGCAGATCTTCCAGCAGCTGGCCGCCGCCCGACCGGCGGAGCGCCAGGGGGAGCCCTTCCGGGTGCTCACCCACTGCAATGCGGGCTGGCTGGCCACGGTCGACTGGGGCACGGCCCTGGCGCCGATCTACAAGGCCCACCGGGCCGGGCTGCCGATCCATGTGTGGGTGGACGAAACGCGCCCCCGCAACCAGGGCGCCAGCCTCACCGCCTTTGAGCTGGGGCAGGAGGGGGTGCCCCACACCGTGATCGTCGACAACGCCGGCGGGCACCTGATGCAGCACGGCCAGGTGGATGCGGTGATCGTGGGCAGCGACCGCACCACCCGCTGCGGGGATGTGTGCAACAAGATCGGCACCTACCTCAAGGCCCTGGCCGCCCACGACAACGGCGTGCCCTTCTACGTGGCCCTGCCCGTGTCCACCATCGACTGGACCCTGGCCGACGGGGTGGCCGAGATCCCGATCGAAGCGCGCAGCCCAGAGGAGGTGACCCACATCCAGGGGCGCGATGGCGAGGGCGCCGTCCGCACGGTGCAGCTCAGCCCCGATGGCAGCCCGGGCTTCAACCCCGCCTTCGATGTCACCCCGGCCCGGCTGGTGAGCGGATTGATCACAGAGCGGGGGGTGGCGCCGGCGAGTGAAGCCGGGCTGGCCGGGCTCTACCAACGCTGACGGACAGGAGGCAAGGACACGATCAAGGAGGGGCTCTGGCCCTCAGCTTGATTCTGAATTCACGAGATCTCCAAGCTGTTGATCCGCAAAGCCCACCACAGCCCGTGCCACCTCCAGAGCCAGGGCCCCATCTCGTTCGTCGAACAGATCCACCGGAGCCTCATCGCCATCCGGGTAACGGCTGGCGGTGGTCATCCGCTGCAGGGCTTTCAGCGGCAGTTGGCGCAGCGGGGCCGTGGCGATGCCAAACGACTCCAGGGCACAGAGCAATCGCTCGATCGAGTGGGTGCGCTCCGGCTCCTGATCGAGGGCCAAAAGCAAAGCCTTGAGTGCCTTTTCAACAGCCTGGGAGCAGTGGTAGCAGGCCTGGGCATGAAATCCTCCATCGCTGGCATAGGCCGCCATGGCGAGATCGCTGTGGGCTTGTCGCAGCCAGGCGTGCAGGCGGCCCGTCATGGCGTTTGCAGCGGCTGAAGCCGAATCGCATCGCGGCAGATCCCCCGCCACCAGGGATCATTGCCCCGCTGGCGCTCCAGCCAGCAGTTCTGGCTGAGACCGATCACGTCATCGGCCAAACCTGCTCCCAGCAGGGCCTCGGCCAGTTGGTCGGCAGCGCGCTGATCCGGCGCCACCGCCAACAGATCCACATCCGAGCGAGCATCCCAGTCGCCACGGGCCAGGGAGCCAAACAGCCACACTTCGGCCCCAGCCCGTCCTGCCATCAGAGGCTCGATGCGGCTGCACAAGGTTCGGATCCGTTGGCCGCGCAACCGATTGCGGATCTCGAGCACGCTCGCCATGGACTCGCTCCGCCTCACTGAGGTGGCTTGTGGTGAAGAGTACCTGCGGCAGCAGGCTCGGTTGGAGAGCGGGCTGGATCGCAACGAACACTCTCCGAACTGACCCACCCCTGTGGCAGGGTCTGCGATCAGAGCCATTGTAAAAACTCTGACCCAAAGGCCCATGGACGATCCCTTGCTGGATGTCCCTGGTCGACGCCACGGACGCTTTGAACTGGTGCTCCACGGCAGCCGCCTGTGCCTGGAGGGTCTCTGCGAGGAGGCCGGCCAGGAGCCCTGGCAGTGCAGCGCCTGGCTGGAGCCCTTCGATGCCCCCATGGAGGTGGCCCATCAGCTGCTGCAGCGGCCCAGCTGCTGCCTGCCCT
>JAYKJF010000008.1:0-5243 GCA_035285785.1 Cyanobacteriota bacterium | reverse complement strand
AGGCCGCCGAGCGATCCACCTTGGTGGGGTCCTTGCCGGAGAAGGCGCCGCCGCCGTGGCGGGCATAGCCGCCGTAGGTGTCAACGATGATCTTGCGGCCGGTGAGGCCGGCATCGCCCTGGGGCCCGCCCACCACGAATTTGCCAGTGGGGTTCACCAGAAAGCGGGTGGTGGCCCGATCGGGCTTCAGGCTGAGATCGGCGGTGGCGGGCTCCACCACATGGGTCCAGAGGTCGGCCGCAATGCGCTCGCGCAGGGCTTTTTCATCGCTGATGCCGTCAATCTCCGCTTCGTGCTGGGTGGAGATCAGGAGGGTGTCGATGGCCACGGGACGATCGTCCTCGTACACCACGCTCACCTGGGTTTTGCCGTCGGGGAGCAGGTAGGGGAGCGTGCCGTTGTGGCGCACCTCCGCCAGGCCCCTGGCCAGACGGTGGGCCAGGCTGATGGGAAGGGGCATCAGCTCAGGGGTTTCATCGCAGGCATAGCCGAACATGATGCCCTGGTCGCCTGCCCCAACTTTGTCGAGGGGGTCGCCCGCATGGTCGTCGGCCTCATCCACACCCTGGGCAATGTCGGGCGACTGCTGATCGAGGGCGATCAGCACGGCGCAGCTGCGGGCATCGAACCCACCGGCCCGGTAGCCCCGATAGCCGATGCCATCAATCACCTCCCGCACGAGATGGTTGAAATCCACCTTGGCGGCGGTGGTGACCTCACCGGTGATCAGGCACAGGCCGGTGTTGACCACGGTTTCACAGGCCACCCGGCTGGCCGGATCCTGGCTAAGCAGGGCATCCAGAACCGCATCGCTGATCTGATCACAGATCTTGTCGGGATGGCCTTCCGTCACGGATTCAGAGGTGAAGACGTAACGGCTCATGGGGATCGGATCGGAAGGTGCCCAATCTTATGGTTCGGCCTCCGCGCCCCCGGTGGCCATGGACACGCCCTGATCCGGAACGACAGCCAACTCCTGCCAGTGATCGAACAGGAGATACCCGGCCTCCAGGGGGACAGGCCGGCGCCACCCGCCCCGATAACCCAGCATTACGGCCACACCGGCCTCACGGGCCATGCCCAGGTCGCTGTTGGCATCGCCGATCAGGGCGCAGTGGGCCGGGGGGATGCCGAGGGTGTCGCAGAGGAGATGGATGGCCTGGGGATCGGGCTTGCGGGGCACATGGTCGGCGCTCCAGATCGAGGCCATGTGGGCGGAGAGGCCGTGCTGGTCGAGAAAACGCTGGATGCCGGAACAATCGTCGTTGCTGATCACGGCACAGGCCACGGCCCCATGCTGCAAGGCGTCGAGGAAGTCCACCAGACCATCGGTGGTGTCCGTGGCCTGCTGGGCGGGGGGATGGTCGAGGTCGGCCAGCTCAAACGTGTGTTCGGCCAGGGCCAGGGCTTCGGGCCAGCCATGGCCCACCAGGGTGAGGGCAACCGCCGTGCTCACCAGGTTGTGATCGCGGGCCGCCACGGCCGTGATGCCGGCCGGATCCAGACTCAGGGTTGCGCCTGAGCCGTGGAGGCCATAAACCGTCCGCAGGAGCGCTTCAAGGGGCGCTTTCTCCGGATCCTGCACAAGGGAGAGGCAATGGCGGAGGCGTGAAGTGGCCAGAGCGAGAAGCTTGGGTTCGCTCTGGCTCATGGTGCCGTCCTTGTCGAAGAGCACGGCCCGGATATCTGCCGGCTGACCCGCAAAGAGAAGCGGTTCACCGCGCAGAGAAAGCTGGGCCATGCACCTGGGTGGGGATCAGTCGGCCGAGGGAAGGATGGGTTCCCCATCTTCCGCCTGCTCCAACAGCATCTGCTTGTAACGGGCAGCCATTTCCTCCGCCTTGTCGAACACTTTCTGGGGATCGGTGAGCATGTCGCCCGGTTCTGGTTCGAGGGCTTTGGTGGAGAGGGAGATCCGGCCGCGCTCCGCATCCAGGTCGATGATCATCACCTTCATCTGATCGTTCACATTGAGCACCGTGTGGGGCGTTTCGATGTGTTCGTGGCTGATTTCTGAAATGTGCAGCAGACCGCTGACACCACCGATATCGATGAACGCGCCATAGGGCTTGATGCCCCGAACGGTGCCGAGAACCACTTCGCCCACCTCCAGGCGATTCATCTTGCGCTCCACCAGAGCCCTTCTGTGGCTGAGCACCAGGCGATTTCTCTCCTCGTCCACCTCGAGAAACTTGAGGGGAAGGAAATCAGCCACCAGCTCTTCTTTGGCCTTGCGGGTGCTGATATGGCTACCGGGGATGAAGCCCCTCAGCCCTTCCACCCGCACCAGGGCACCGCCCCGGTTGGTGGCGAAGACTTCGCTGTAAATCGTGGCGTCTTCCTTCTGAAGCTGACGCACACGCTCCCAGGCGCGTTGATATTCAATCCGTCGGATGGAAAGGGTGAGCTGACCATCTTCGTTCTCCTCACTGAGAATGAAGAATTCCCTTACCTCGCCCGGTTCCAGAACATCGGAGAGGTGCTCCACCCTGTTGATCGACACCTCTTGCAGGGGCATGAAGGCGGCCGTCTTGGCGCCGATATCGATCATCGCCCCCTTGGATTCCAGGGCGAACACGGTGCCGTTGACCACATCTCCAGGCTTGAAGTTGTAGTCGTACTTCGACAGCAAGGACGCGAATTCATCCAGGGTGAAGCCAACGCCATCCACCTCCCTTGCACCCGCCCCACGGCTGCTGGAGCTATCCGCTGCAGGAATCTCTGCGGGGAGGCCCAGATCGGCCATCTCCTCCATGTCGAAGTCTGTGTCGAGGCCCTGCAGCTCTGGGGAGGGGGTGACGGTCATACGGGTCAGGCGGTCTGCCGTGGGCAGTGGGAAGGAACGGACCATCTCGCCGCCGCGACATGGACCAATTTCTGATCCTAGCCCTTGACCCCCCGCTCAGTTCACCACCGTGAGTGTTTGTTTCGCATGGCTGGGGAGGGGAATCTGGCTGAGCCCCTCCAGGGTGGCCACAAAATCGGACACGCTGCGGAATTGCCGATAAACGGAGGCAAAACGCACGTAGGCCACTTCGCTCATGGTTTTCAGCTGTTCGAGCACCAACTCTCCGATCTCATTGCTGGACACTTCCCGTTTGGCCCGTTGCTGCAGCACCAGCTCAATGTCGTCCACCAGCCGCTCGAGCAGGGAGGGCTCCAGCCCTGTTTTTTCGCAGGCCCGGAGCAAACCATGCAGAAGCTTGGAGCGGTTGAAGGTTTCCCGGCTGCCGTTGCGCTTCACCACGGTGATGGGAACGGTTTCCACCCGCTCATAGGTGGTGAAGCGAAAGTCGCAGTTGAGGCACTCACGGCGTCGTCGCACGCTCCTGCCCGAGTCGGCAGCGCGCGACTCAAGGACGCGACTATCGGTGTGTTGACAGGAAGGGCATTGCATGCCCGGACACCACATATGTACTTGATTGTACGCATTGATGGAGTTTTGAAAAGGTCCAGCCACGAAAAAGCCCCTCAAATGAGGGGCAAATGGCAAGGGAGAAAGAGTTACTTGCCGATTTTGGGGGGATCGCGGAAGGCAATCGCGAAAAACAGCGTGGAGATGGCAAGGGCCAAAATCAGGATGTAGGCGAAGCTCTCCATGGGGAGTTCGAGGGGTGAAGGGCAGGGAGCCGGAGATCAGCTGAGAGGGGTTCCAGCAGGGGGAACGTAACCCTGGGGAAGACGACGGGTGGAACGGTCGCCCAGCTTCTGGAAGAGACCGAACTCAACCTGTTCGCCGAGGTCGGGATCGATGCCGGCAAAGACATCGCGGAAGAGGGTACGGGCTCCGTGCCAGATGTGGCCGAAGAAGAAGAGGAGAGCAAACGTGGCGTGGCCGAAGGTGAACCAACCCCGTGGGGAACTGCGGAAGGTGCCATCGGAGTGATAGGTCTCCCGATCAAATTCGAAGGCTTCTCCAAGCTGGGCCTTGCGGGCCAGCCGCTTCACATCCGCCGGATCGGTGAAGGTTTGGCCGTTGAGCGCGCCCCCGTAAACGGTGGCGGTCACGCCCTGCTGCTCGAAGGAATACTTCGCCTCCGCGCGGCGGAAGGGGATGTCTCCACGAACCACCCCATCCTCGTCCTGAAGGACGACGGGGAAGTTTTCAAAGAAGTTGGGCAGACGGCGCACTTCGAGATTGCGGCCTTCCTTGTCGGTGAAGGAGATGTGGCCGATCCAACCGGTGGGCAGGCCATCGCCATTCACCATCGGACCCACCCGGAACAAACCGCCCTTGGCAGGGCTGTTGCCAACGTAGTCGTAGAAGGCGAGCTTCTCTGGAATGGAGGCCCAGGCATCTTCCTTGGTGGCCCCTTCATCCAACGCCGTTTGCACACGGCGATTGATTTCGGTTTTGAAGTAGTTCTGATCCCACTGATAGCGGGTGGGGCCAAAGAGCTCGATGGGGGTGGCGGCTGCGCCATACCACATCGTGCCTGCCACCACGAAGGCGGCAAAGAACACGGCCGCAATCGCACTGGCGAGAACGGTTTCGATGTTTCCCATCCGCAGGGCCTTGTAGAGGCGCTCAGGCGGGCGGGTGGTGATGTGGAAGATGCCGGCAATGATGCCCACGATGCCCGCGGCAATGTGGTGGGCCACGATGCCGCCCGGGTTGAAGGGGTTGAACCCATCAGCACCCCAGGAGGGCTGCACTTTCTCGAGGTGCCCCGTCAGGCCATAGGGATCGGACACCCACATGCCCGGGCCAAACACACCGGTGAGGTGGAAGGCACCAAAGCCGAAGCAACCCAGGCCAGCGAGAAGGAGGTGGATCCCGAAAATCTTGGGAAGATCGAGGGCGGGTTCCCCGGTCCGGGGGTCCTGCCAGATCTCCAGATCCCAGTAGGTCCAGTGCCAGATGGCGGCCAGGAAGAGAAGCCCGCTGAAAATGATGTGGGCTGCGGCGACGCCCTCAAAGCTCCAGAAGCCGGGATCGACCCCGGTTTCGCCGGTGATGCTCCAGCCACTCCAGCTGCCGGTGACACCAAGACGGGCCATGAACGGCATGACGAACATGCCTTGGCGCCACATCGGATTGAGCACCGGATCTGAAGGATCAAAGATGGCGAGCTCGTAGAGCGCCATTGAGCCGGCCCAGCCGGCGACGAGTGCAGTGTGCATGAGGTGCACGGCGAGCAAGCGGCCCGGGTCGTTGATCACGACCGTGTGCACCCGATACCAGGGCAATCCCATTGGGGTCAGAACTGGGTGTCTGGAGATGGTAGTGGGTGCGGATGGCC
>JAYKJF010000007.1:0-9185 GCA_035285785.1 Cyanobacteriota bacterium | reverse complement strand
TGATCAACCGTTCCACCACCAGCTGGCGGAAGGGCTCGGCCTGCCAGTCCCAGAGGGCCAACACGGCGAGCATCTGAAGCAGGGTGAGCACCACCAGGGTGATTCCAATCCAGCGGAGGAGGGGGCTAAATCGGTCGGAGGATGCGAAAGCCACTGGGGCAAGCCGTACTTTGGGGACTTTACTGATGGAGGTGGATCCCTCCCTTGCAAGAAACGGCACATCAACTGGCTGAAGAGCTCAAGGCCCAGGCCCAGGCCCAGGGATTCGACCCTGTGGGGATCGCCTCCGTGCCCGGAGGTGCCAGGCTTCACCTACGTCAGGCCTCCCTGGAGCGATGGCTAGAGGCCGGCCACCAGGCTGGAATGGCATGGATGGCGGATCCCAGGCGGCGCAGGGTGGAGAGGCTGTTGCCAGGGGTCCGCAGTGTGCTGGCCGTGGGTTTGAGCTATCACGTGCGTGCCCAGCGAGGGGCGGCAAGCCTCAAGGTGGCCCGCTATGGATGGGGGCGGGATTATCACCGGGTGATCCATCAACGCCTACGGCGCCTTGGACGCTGGCTTGAAGGGCGCGCCCCGGGCACCGGCTGGCGAGCCTGTGTCGACAGTGCTCCCCTGATGGACAAGGCCTGGGCCGAGGAGGCTGGCTTGGGTTGGATCGGCAAGAATGGGAACCTGATTCACCGAAGGCGGGGCTCCTGGCTGCTGTTGGGCCACCTGCTCACCACCGCGGACCTCCCGGCCGACCAACCCTCTTCCTCCCTCTGCGGCAGCTGCAGCAGATGCATGGCGGCGTGCCCCACAAACGCCATCAGCGAACCCTTTGTGGTGGATTCCAGGCGCTGCATCGCTTACCACACCATTGAAAACAGAGACCCCTTCCTGCCTGAAGGGATCAGGGCCCATCTGCAGGGATGGGTGGCCGGCTGCGACATCTGCCAGGAGGTGTGTCCCTGGAACCGACCGGATCTGCCATCTTCCAGCGATGAGGACATCCAACCCAGGAACTGGTGGCTCCACCTCGAGGGCCCTGAAGCCCTGTCCTGGACGGAAGAACAGTGGGATGAGCGCCTGCGGGCCTCGGCCCTCAGGCGGATCCAGCCCTGGATGTGGAAGAGGAATATTTTGGCAGCCCTCGGCGAAGGGAGACCCACTCTCTAAGCTCAGAAGATCTGGTGTGCATCCGTGGGCCTTCGCCTGAGGCGTCTTTTTCTACCGGTCATTTTCGGTCTGATCACCGGCCTGGCGAATCCCGCGGCGGCCATGGTGCCCTATGTGTTTCTACCGCCCCCCAAAGGATTGGAGGAGGCGGGCCTCGGCATCGCCGAAGAGGCAGTGCAAATGTTGCGCCTGGGCCAACCGGAATATGCGGCCCGGTTGGCCGAGCTCACCGTGCGGCTGCTTCCCAATGATCCCCGCGGCTGGGTGCTGCTGGCCGAATCCCAACTCCGCAATGACAAATCCGATTTAGCTCTTTATGCCTTGGCCAAAGCCAAGGCCCTCGACCCGAACAATCCCGGCATCTGGTTTGCCGAAGGATCCTTGGCGCTCCGCAATGGCAAACCCGCAGATGCGTTGGGTTTGATCCAGAAGGGACTTCAACTGGACAAGAAAAACGCTGGAGCTTTTTTCGATCTTGGCAACGCCCACATCCTGCTCAACCAACCGGACCAGGCCCTGAGAGCCTTCAACCAGGCCTCGGCCCTGCGGGCCAACTTCTGGGAGGCGATCAACAACCAGGGGCTGGTGTTGTTCGAGCGGGGGCAGCGGCGGGAGGCCATGAACCGTTGGCGGAAGGTGCTGACGATCAAACCTTCCGTGGCTGAATCGTCCCTGGCGTTGGCCGCGGCCCTGCACAGCGAGCAACCCACCAACACGGCGGAACCGTTTCGATTGGCCGAATCCGCCCTGGCGGACGACCCGAATTACGTGAAAGAGGAGTATCAAAAGGAACAGTTATGGGGGCCTCAGCTGCGGGAAGCGGCCCGGCGCCTACTGGCCGAACCCAGCCTGAAACCGGCCGTGGAGAGGGCCAAGGCCAATGCCACCGGCACCCAGGAAGCGGAATAACCCTGGAAGTTCGGCGTTTCGATCTGTAGGCTGAGCCGCGTCGTCCGCCCCACCTCGCCCGCCTCGGATGGCCGACACTCGCTCAGGCAACCGCAACGATCCGGGCAACAACCCCGAGAACGATTCACGCATCGAGCCGATCGCCCTGCATCAGGAGATGCAGCGGTCCTATCTCGAATACGCGATGAGCGTGATCGTGGGGCGGGCGCTCCCCGATGTGCGCGATGGGCTCAAGCCCGTGCAGCGGCGCATCCTCTATGCCATGCATGAGCTGGGGCTGACCCCGGACCGGCCCTACCGCAAATGCGCCCGGGTGGTGGGCGACGTGCTCGGCAAATACCACCCCCATGGGGATCAAGCGGTCTATGACGCCCTCGTGCGGCTGGTGCAGACCTTTTCCAGCCGCCACCCCCTGCTGGATGGCCATGGCAATTTCGGATCGGTGGACGACGATCCGCCAGCGGCCATGCGCTACACGGAAACCCGGCTGGCCCCGATCGCCAACGAGGGGATGCTCGATGAGATCGGCAACGACACGGTGGATTTCACCGCCAACTTCGATGGCTCCCAGCAGGAGCCCGTCGTGCTCCCCGCCCAACTGCCCTTCCTGCTGCTGAATGGTTGCAGCGGCATCGCCGTGGGGATGGCCACCAGCATCCCCCCCCACAATCTGGGGGAGGTGCTGGATGCCCTGATCGCCCTCATCCGCCAGCCCAACCTCTCCGACGACAAGCTGCTGGAACTGGTGCCTGGCCCCGATTTCCCCACCGGAGGAGAGGTGCTGGTGGGCTCCGGGGTGCGCGACACCTACCTCACGGGCCGGGGCAGCATCCCGATGCGCGGCGTGGCCCACATCGAGGAGGTGCAGCCCGGAAAGGGCCGCCATCGGCGGGGGGCGGTGGTGATCACCGAGTTGCCCTACCAGCTCAGCAAGGCGGGTTGGATCGAGAAGCTGGCGGACCTGGTGAATGAGGGCAAGGTGTCCGGCATCGCCGACATCCGCGATGAGAGCGACCGGGAGGGAATGCGGGTGGTGGTGGAGGTGCGTCGCGACGCGGATTCCAACAAGGTGCTGGCGGAGCTCTACCGACGCACGGCCCTCCAGAGCAATTTCGGGGCCATCCTGCTGGCCCTCGTGAATGGCCAACCCCTGCAGCTGAGCCTGCGCCAGCTGCTGCAGCACTTCCTGGAGTTCAGGGAGCACACCATCATTCGCCGCACCAGCCATGCGCTGCGGCGTTGTGAGGAACGGCTGGAGGTGGTGGAGGGGCTGATCAAAGCCCTGGCCCGGCTCCAGGAGGTGATCGCCATGATCACCGCCGCCAGCGATGCGGCCGCCGCCAAGGCAAGTCTGCAGGTGCACCTGGATTTGACGGACCGCCAGGCGGATGCGGTGCTGGCCATGCCCCTGCGCCGGCTCACCAACCTCGAGCAGGAAAGCCTCCGCAAGGAAGCGACCGATCTGAAGGAGGAGCAGGGAAAACTGCGCCATCTGTTGGATGACCGGGATTCCCTGCTGGAAGCCATGGTTCGGGAGCTGCGCACCCTGCGCAAGCGCTACGCCACCCCCCGCCGCACCCGCCTGGTGGAAGGGGGGGATGCCCTGGTGGCCCAGCGGGGCGCTGCCGCCCGCCCCACCACGGGGGAACAGCGGCAGCAGGCCCTGGAGGCCCTGCCCAGCGACTCCCGGGTGCTGCTGCAGAGCGATGGCCTCGTGCGAATCCTCTCCTCCCAACAATGGGGTCGCTTGAAATTGGAGGAGGTGACGGAATCCACCGAGGGTGCCATCCCCCGAATCCTGCTGCCCGTCGACCCACCCCCAGCCCTGCTGGCCTTCACCGCCGATGGGCGGGTGGCCCTGGTGCGCTGGGAATTCGCCGCCCAGCAGCAGGGCCCCCTGGAACGTTTCCTGCCCGACAGTTTGGCCGGTGAAGTGGTGGTTCAGGTGCTCCCCCTGCAGCCAGAGCACCACAGCAGCCTTGGATTGCTGAGCAGTGATGGGCGGTTCAAGCGGCTCCCCATCGAAGACGTTCAAGACCTCTCAGGACGGGCCGCCACGGTGCTGAAGCTGAAGGATGGGGTGACCCTCAAACGGGTGGTGGCCTGCGGCCCTGACGAAGACCTGGTGGTGGGGAGCAGCACCGGTCGGCTGCTGCGGCTGGCCGTGAACGAGAGCAACCTGCCGGTGCTGGGCCGCACCGCCCAAGGCCCCCAGCTGATGCGCCTGCTTCCGGGGGAACAGGTGGTGGGGGCCGCCTGCGTGGGGAAGGAGGGAGAGGTGCTGCTGGCCAGCCGGATGGGACTGCTCAAGAAACTGCAGGTTTCCAGCCTGCGGCTCTGCCAGCGGGGGGATCTGGGGCAGATCGGGCTGCGATTCCTGCAACGGACCGACCAACTGGTGGATTTGCAGGCAGCCACCTGCCCCTTGGTGGGGGTGGCTCTGGCGGGGGGCGAGGGGCGCCATCAGCGCTGGAGCGTAGGGGACCTGGCCAGCGACGACACTTCCACAGCGGGACTCCAGCTGCCTTTGCGACCTGGCGAAGAGATTCGCGAACTGGTTCCCTTGGTCTGCCCACCCCCATCCCCCTAGGGTGATGGCCCTCCTTTGGGCGGTGCTGATGCGCCGAGTCCTGCAACCAGTCCTGTTGGCACGCCGAAACGTTCTTCTCCTTTCAGGGGTTTCGCTCCTCGCAACCCTTGCACTCACCCTCACGCCTGAGCTCGGCCTCTCCCGGAGCGGAAGCACCCCTCCAAGCCCTCCAACTCCGGCGAGTGCAGCCAAGCCCAGCCCTGCGCTCGCCCTGCTGCCAACGGATGCCGGCCTGCCCCGCCAGGGGGATGGTCGCCATTACCCCCTGCTTCCCGGGGACGAGAAGGCCCTGGCAACCCTGCTGGCCTCCCTGGAAGAAGCCATCCGGGATCCAAGCACCCCGGAGGCGGATCTGCCGCAGCTGGCTCACCAGCAACAGGTGATCTACCGGGTGCTGGCCCACCGCCGCCCCCTGGCGGATCAGGTGCGGGCCGCCCTTCCCCAACGCTGGCACCCGGTGTTCGACCACCACGTGGCCGCCCGGCGGGAATTTTTGGCCATGCACCGGGGGCCACGACGTTTGATGCTGCCGAGCTGGCGGATCATCCCTCCCAAACCCCCGGAGCAACTGCTGGGCTACTACCGGGAAGCAGCGGGGGCCACGGGCATCCCCTGGGAGGTGTTGGCCGCGGTGAATCTGGTGGAAACGGGCATGGGTCGGGTGGATGGGATCTCCGTGGCCGGCGCCCAGGGACCCATGCAATTTCTCCCCTCCACCTGGGCGGAACCCGGCATCGGCCAAGGCGACATCCGCAATCCCCGCGATGCCATCGGCGCCGCCGCCCGTTATCTGGTGCGCCGGGGCGGACCGGCGAACATCAAGCAAGCGCTGTGGGGGTACAACAACAGCGACCACTACGGCACGGCCGTGCTGCACTATGCGGCCCTGATGAAGGAGGATCCGGCGGCCTTCCGGGGGCTCTATCACTGGGAGGTGCACTTCGCCTCCGGCGCGGGCGACCTCTGGCTTCCCGTGGGCTACCTGCAACCCCAACCCATCAGCGTGGCCGCCTACCTCAAAACCCACCCGGCCAGCGCACCCCCTCCCGGGTCCTCAGGGTATTGAACCCATGGCCACC
The DNA here is from genome assembly GCA_035285785.1 of Cyanobacteriota bacterium. GTDB lineage: Bacteria > Cyanobacteriota > Cyanobacteriia > PCC-6307 > Cyanobiaceae > Cyanobium. The sequence continues at coordinate 3,449 of JAYKJF010000007.1, read as the reverse complement.
CTTCGCCGGTTTCGCGGGCCCCTGATCTGGGGCATCCTGACTGCCCTCTCCTTCGCGGCAACCCCAGGCCGGGCCACTCCCCTGCCGACCACGGCGGGACCCCTGATCCCCCTAGAAGATCCCGCGGGCCAGGCCCTGCTGATGGAAGCCAGTGCCCGGGAGGATCACGGCCCCCTGGCCCAATGGTTTGAAACCCAGGCCAACCTGGCCTACTGCGGCGTGGCCAGTGCGGTGATGGTGCTCAACAGCCTGGCGGTGCCCGCGCCAGCCGTGCCGGGCTATGGCACCTACCGCTTCTGGACCCAGGCCAATGCCTTCTCCATCCCCGGCAGCGGGGGCTTCGTCCGTCCCGAGGTGGTGGGCAAGGAAGGGATGACCTTGGCCCAACTCCAGGGTTGGCTGGCCCAGAGGCCCGATCTGGTGGTGGAGCGTTACCACGGCGACCGGCTGAGCCTCCCCCAATGGCGGGCCCTTTTGGCTCGCTCGCTTGCGGATCCCCAGGATCGGCTGCTGGTGAACTACCAGCGCTCAGCCCTGGGCCAACCGGGGGGTGGGCACATCTCTCCAGTGGGGGCCTACGACCGGAGCACCGACAGGGTGTTGATCCTGGATGTGGCGCGCTACCGCTATCCGGCGGTGTGGGTGCGTGCGGAGGATCTCTGGGGTGCGATGCGCACCCCGGACAGCAGTTCAGGGCGGAGCCGGGGGCTGCTCCTCATCCGCCGCGTCGCCACCCATCTGCCCTTGCCCGCTGGCGGGAGTGGGCCTCAGGCCCGCTGAACGGGCGCCTGTGAGCGTTGTTGGGCCAGCGGCGCCACCGCCTCCAAAAAGCGATCCGCCACCCGTTCCCAGCTGAACCGTTGGGCGTGAATCCGTCCGCCCGCCCGCAGGCGGGCCCGCAGGGAGGGGTTCTGGAGCAGTTGCAGCAGGGCTTCCGCCAGGGCGGGTGGGTCCCGGGGGGGCACCAGCAGCCCCGCCTCCCCGTGGGGCACCACCTCGGGAATGGCCGCTGCAGTGGTGCTCACCACCGGCAAGCCACTGGCCATGGCCTCCAGGAAGACAATGCCGAATCCTTCCTGCTCCGAGGGCAGGCAAAACAGCGAAGCCCTCCCATACCAGGAGCGAACCTCATCGTCATCGGGGAGGGCACCAAGCAATCGCACACTCCCCCGCAGTCCCCGCTCAAGAACACGCTGCACCAGGGCGGGGTGCTCGGGGCCATCGCCAATGACCACCAGACGGGCCCTGGGTTCCCGGGCCGTCACCAAGGCAAAGGCATCGATCAAATCGACGATGCGCTTGCGCGGGTATTGGCGAGCCACACAGAGCACGGTGAAGGGGTCACGACGGGCTTCAACTTCGGCCAGCACGGCTGGATCAGCGCTGGGCTGCCATCGCCCCAGGTCGATACCTTCAGGCACCACCGCGATCCGATCCATGGGGACCCCGTAATGGTCGCGGATGTGCTCGCGGCAGTAGCGGCTGGTGCAGAGCACCAGCGGGGCCCGCCGGGCGTTGATCCCTTCGAGCACGGCCAAGGCGGAGAGCATCCGTCGTGGCCATCCCCTTTCACAGCGGGCCTCCTCCGCCAACACCCCCTTGATGCTGCAGACATAGGGCGCCAGGGCTGCTCCCGCCAACCGCACCCCATCGATGTCGAAGCCCACGATGAGGTCGTAGGGATGCTCTCTGGCTTGGGTGCGCATCCTTGGCGGCAGGGACCAGTTGAACCAGAGGCGCCGCAGCAGCAGGGAACGGGGCCAGGCGCCGCGGGGCACAACCCTCTCCACGGTGTGGCCCCGGGCCATCAGGGCGGTCGCCAACCCACCGATGGCCACGGCGGTTCCACTCCCGGCGAACGATTCCCGCAGCCAGGAATCGAGAAAAGCGATGCGCAGGGGGAGCCCTGCAGTCATGGCAGGGATTTCAGCATGGCCCGAACTCAGGAGCGCACCGCCAGCCCAGCGGGTTCAAGCATGAGCTTGCTGCGCTTCATCTGCTCATCCATCTCAATGGGGTAGGCCCCATCGAAACAGGCCGTGCAGAAATGGGACGACTGGGTGTGGGCCGCCTCCACCATCCCTTCTTTGGTGAGGTAGGCGAGGGAATCCACCCCAAGATGGCGCTCAATCTCCGCCAGGCTCAACCGTGCCGCGATCAGATGGTCCTGGGTGTCGGTGTCGATGCCGTAGAAGCAGGGGTGGGTGACGGCCGGAGAGCTGATGCGCATGTGCACCTCCGTGGCACCGGCATCCCGTAGGGCCTGCACCAGCTTGCGGCTGGTGGTGCCGCGCACGATCGAATCATCGATCACCACCACCCGTTTACCAGAGAGCACATCGGGAAGGGGGTTGAGCTTCACCCGGATTCCGGCCTCCCGCATCGCCTGGGTGGGCTGGATGAAGGTGCGGCCCACATAGCGGTTTTTGATCACGCCATCCCCGAAGGGAAGGCCGCTCACCTGGGAATAGCCGATGGCCGCGGGGATGCCCGAATCCGGTACGCCGATCACGATGTCGGCCTCCACGGGGGCCTCCTTGGCCAACACCTCCCCAATGCGCACCCGATAGCTATAGAGCGATTCCCCGAAGAACCGACTATCGGGGCGGGCGAAGTAGATCATCTCGAACACACAGAGCTTGGGCGGCTGCTCCTGCCAGCGCTGGCGATCGGGAATCGGATCGCCCAAACGGAAGTGCACCAGCTCCCCGGGCTGGATGTCGCCGGTGTAGGTGGCACCGATGATGTCGAGGCCGCAGGTTTCACTGCTGGCCACCCACTGGCCGAGCTCCGGATCCCCCAGCCGGCCAAACACCAAGGGGCGAATGCCGAAGCCATCACGGAGGGCAAAGAGGCCCTCCGGTGTGCCAATCAGCAGGCTGAAGGCCCCGCGGCAGCGTCCTGCCGCCGTGCGGATGGCCTGGCTCCAACCCATGCCACCATCCACGGCCTGCTGCAACGCAAAAGCAATGAGCTCCGAGTCGGTGGTGGAGGTGAATTCGTCAGATCGATGATCCAGGGCAAGGCGCAACTCGGAGGCGTTCACGAGGTTGCCGTTGTGGGCCAGGGCAAAGGCCCCCAGCCGGGTGGTGAGCACCACGGGCTGGGCATTGCACACCTTGCAGCTGCCGGTGGTGGAATAACGGTTATGGCCAATGGCCAGATGGCCTGGCATGCGATCGAGCACCTGCTGGTCAAACACCTGGCTCACCAGGCCCATGTCCTTGTGGAGACGCACCCGGTTGCCATCGAACACGGCAATCCCCGCGGATTCCTGACCCCGGTGCTGGAGGGCGTAGAGCCCGAAATAGGTGAGGTTCGACACCGGCTGGCCGGGGGCCAACACGGCAAACACCCCACACGCTTCCTCGGGCTTATCGGGCCGATCTGGCTGCTGATCAGTGGACTGCTGGGAAGGCGTCAGGGGACCAGGGAAGCCAGGACGGACA
>JAYKJF010000006.1:0-4361 GCA_035285785.1 Cyanobacteriota bacterium | reverse complement strand
CCGTGGCCGAGAGGGCCACCAGCTGGATCGGGGGGGGGCAATGGATGATCGATTCCTCCCACACGGTGCCCCGCTGGGAATCGTTCATGTAGTGGCACTCATCCAGCACCACCGTTTCCACCCCTTCCAAGGGGTCGTCATCCGGGTGGTCGATCTCCGCGTAGAGCATGTTGCGGAAGATCTCGGTGGTCATCACCACAATCGAGGCTTCCCGGTTCACGCTCAGATCACCGGTGAGCAGGCCCACCTTCTCGGCGCCGAACTGGTGGCGGAAATCCCGGAGCTTCTGGTTGGAGAGGGCCTTGAGGGGCGTGGTGTAAAAAACTTTGCGCCCATGGGCCAGGGCCCGGTGGATGGCGTATTCCCCCACCAGGGTTTTGCCCGAACCCGTGGGGGCGCTCACCACCACGGAATGGCCCTGATTGAGCGCATCGATCGCCTCCAGCTGGAAGGGATCCAGGGGGAAGGGGAAGAGCGCCGCCAGGTCCGGCCGGCTGCTGGCGGCAACGGTCATGGCCCCATCCTATGGGGGCGGCGGGAGGAGGCCGCTGGCGTCGGCCAAAACCAACAGAATGCGGCCTGCGTTTGGGAACGGCCGGCATGGTGGTGCAGGTGCTGACGGAGGCGGAGCGCCGCAAGTGGGATAGCAGCGACGACGCGCTCTTCTACGCCGAGCCCCGCTTTGTGCAGCATCTCGATGCGGCGTTCCGGCAGCGGCTCACCGCGCTCTACCGGGAGCGCCTGCCCGCGGATGGGGTGGTGCTGGATCTGATGTCGAGCTGGGTGTCCCATCTGCCGGAGGATGTCTCCTACGGCAGCGTCATCGGCCATGGCCTCAACCTCAAGGAGCTGGACGCCAATTCCCGGCTGACGCGGCGCTGGGTGCAGAACCTCAATGAAGATCAGAAGCTCCCCCTGGAGAACGCCAGCGTGGATGCCACCTTGATCGTGGCGGGCTGGCAATACCTGCAATACCCCGAAGCCGTGGCGGCGGAGCTGTGGCGGATCACCCGGCCGGGGGGGCAGGTGATCGTGGCGTTTTCCAACCGCATGTTTTTCACCAAGGCGCCCCTGATCTGGGCCGATTCCGGCGATCGGGAGCATTTGCGCTATGTGAGTGAGGTGCTTGTGGCCCAGGGGTGGCCGACGCCCACGGTGATCGCCGAATCCACACGCGCTCTGGGGGTGGGAGGGCTGTTTGGCGCCAAGGGCGATCCCTTCTTTGCGGTGATCGCCACCAAGCCCGCCTGAGGCGGCACAGCTGAGGCGGTTCAGGCCGGATTCACCACATGGATGGGGGTTCCGGCCAGGAGGGCGCCCACGTTGGCGGCGGTGGCGGCGATCAGGCGGCGGCGGGCGGCATGGCTGGCCCAGGCCACATGGGGGGTGATGACGCAGCGGGGGGCGGTCAGCAAGGGATGGTCGGGTGCCGGCGGCTCCAGGCAGAGCACATCCAGCCCAGCCCCGCCGAGATGGCCGCTCTTCAGGGCCTCCAGCAGGGCGGCCTCATCCACCAGGGCGCCGCGGGCGGTGTTGAGCAGCAGGGCGCCGGGGCGCAGGGCCGCCAGGCGCTCAGCGTTGATCAGGGCCCGGGTGTGAGGGGTGAGCGGGCAGTGCAGGCTCACCACATCGCTCTGGGCCAGCAGGGTGGGCAGGTCGACGTCGCCCAGTTGGGGTTGGCGGCGATGGCTCAGCACCTCCATGCCGAAGGCGCGGGCGATGCGGGCCACCGCCTCGCCGATGCGGCCGTGGCCCACCACCCCGAACGTGAGGCCGGCCAGCTCCACCAGGGGCTCCTCCCAGAAGCAGAAATCGGGGCCGCCCGACCAGCGGCCGGCCCGCACCGCCGCCGCCAGGCTGCCGGTGTGGGTGGTGAGCTCCAGCAGCAGGGCAAACACGGCCTGGGCGACGGAGGCCGTGCCGTATTCCGGCACGTTGCACACCGGGATGCCAAGACGCCGGGCGGTTTCGGAGTCGACCACATCGTGCCCCGTGGCGAGCACGGCGATGCCCCGCAACCGGGCTGCCGCCGCCAGCTGGTGGCCAGCGAGGCGGGTTTTGTTGGTGAGCACCACATCGGCTTCAGCGATGCGCTCCCCTACCAGCTCCGGCGGCGTGCGGGGATGGACCGTGAGGTGGCCCAGGGCCTCCAGCGGCGCCCAGGAGAGGTCGCCCGGATTGGTGGTGTAGCCGTCGAGCACCACCAGGCGGGGGCGCGGGGAGGGGTGGGTCATGGCCTCCACTCTGGCGCCTCGGGAGGGGGGCGCTGATCAGGCATCCGCCTGCCAGGGCTCCAGACATGGCAGGTCGAGAGAGTGAATCATCGCCGCCGCAATGGCCGCCACCTGGATCTCCGTCAGCCTGCCCAGGGGACCCTGCAGCTGATCGGCCTGCACGGTGGTGGGCAACCAGGTCATCACAAAGATCTGATGGCGCAGGCCGCTGTTGGCTGATGGTGCCAATCGATAGGCCAGAGGATTGGCCGCCAGCTGGGCTTCGCTGCTGATCGGCAACAGCACCCAGCGGCGCCCATGGCGGGTGGCGGCATCTGGAGCGATCACTACCACCGGATGGGCCCTGCTGTCGCCAACGCTGCAGTTTCGGGGCCAGAGGTCAAGACGGCCCCGCTCAGCCATCCATCCCCGCAGCCAGGGCCTGCTGCCCCATGGCCACGGCGGCCTCTGCGGCGTCGTGCAGATCACCGGCGCCGAGAGTGGCCAGGTGGGCATAGGCCTTGTTGAGGGCCTCGATGCGGCGCTGAGCAAGCCATGCCGTCAAGGCTTCGCTCACCAGGGCTGAGTGGTTGGAACCCTGGGCGTCCAGCTGGGCCAGGAGCCCTTCATCGAGAGAAATGCTGATCGAACGGTTGGCCATCGGCCTAACAAAAATCCGGTTAGCAACTAGGAGAACTTTTTGAGGTGGGCCTGTCGTTTCCCAGATTCACGGGGCGGCGTAGCTGAGGGCTGCCTTCAGATCCTCTGGCTCGAGATCGGGAAGTTCGCTGGGGGTAGAGATTGCCGCCGCACTGGGCCGGGTGATGGGCAACCGCTCAGCGGCAGCCGCAGCGGTTCCAGCACCAGCCAATACAGTCGTTCTGGCGGAAGGGGAGCGGGTTTTCTACCCTGGAGCCAGCCCCAGGCCGTGGCCCCTTGTTCCTCCGCCGCCGCCCGGGCCAATCCCCCCGGCACCGCCACCTGGCTGGGCTGCCCCAAGGAATCCCAAGGGAAATCAAACCAGAAAGGATCCGCCTGACCCCATGCCCCCACCCCGCAAACCCCTGATCGGCGTGATGGGCGCCGGTGAAGGCGCCACGGCCACTGATTGCGTGCTGGCGGAGGAGCTGGGGGGCGCCATCGCCCGCCGGGGCTGGGCCCTGCTCAGCGGGGGGCGTCCCGAGGGGGTGATGGGGGCGGCCTGCGCGGGGGCGATGGCGGTGGAGGGGCACCTGGTGGTGGGGGTGCTCCCCGATGGGGGCCAGCGGCGCCATGAGCCAGGCGCCACGGCGCCCTTGGATGTGGCCCTGTTCACCGGCCTGGGGCAGGGCCGCAACATGATCAACGCCCTCAGCAGCGACGTGCTGGTGGTGTGCGGCGCCGGAGGGCCGGGCACGGCGTCCGAAGCCGCCCATGCCCTCAAGGCGGGTCGGCCCCTGGTGCTGCTGGCTGCACCGCCAACCTGGCAGAACTTTTTCGCCAGCCTGGGCCCACAGGTTGTGGCCTGCGCCACGGTGGCCGAGGCCATGGAAGCGATCGAGAGGCTGCTAGCCAAACATCAGCCACCAGCCACGGCAACTCCAACCGCCCCCGACAGCGCACAAAGCCAGCCCACCCTCCCGGTGGCCCTGGTGCAGCTCGCCGCCGGCGAGGATCCAGGCGCCAACCGCCGCCAGGCGGAGGCCTGGCTGGAGCGGGCCCTGCAACCCGCGCCCGGGCAGGCCAGGCCCCGGCTGCTGATGCTGCCGGAGATCTGGAACGCCCCCTACGCTGCGGCACGCTTCGCCGCCTACGCCGAGCCCATCCCCGACCTCGACCCGGCTGGCACCGCCCCAGGGCCCGACCTGACGGACAGCCCCTCGGAATCGCTGGCGATGGTGGCCCGGCTGGCGCGCCGCCATGAGGTGGCCGTGATCGCCGGCTCCATTCCGGAGCGGGGCGCCGATGGCCGCTTTTACAACACGGCCACCGTGATCGATCCCCAGGGCCGCCTGCTGGCGAAGCACCGCAAGGTGCATCTGTTTGATGTCGACGTGCCGGGAGGCATCTGCTTCCGCGAATCCGACAGCCTCACCGGCGGCAGCAACCTCGCCGTGGTGCCGGCCAACGGCGACCCCCTGGCGACGGGTCTGGAGCAGCCGCCCACCC
>JAYKJF010000005.1:0-7048 GCA_035285785.1 Cyanobacteriota bacterium | reverse complement strand
GGACCTGGCGTCTGCAGAAGCCACCCCTGTGGCTCTGGTGGCTCCTTCCATCGGCTGAAGTTAACGATCCAGCTCCGGCTGGAACAACCATCAACCCCCGCCGAATGGTGGGGGTTTTTTGTTGGCTGAACAAGACGTGAGGCCCTCAAGCCTTGCGCCAGATCACCGGTTTGCGGCGCGTGGGGAACAGCTCTCTGCACAGGGGGCAGACGGTGCCATCGCAGCCTTGGGCCGTGCAGTATTCACGCCCGTAGAAAATGATCTGCAAGTGCAGCCTGTTCCAGGTTTCCCGCGGAAACAAACGCTTGAGATCCGTTTCCGTGCGGGCCACGCTCACCCCACTGCTCAACCCCCAACGTTGGGCCAGACGGTGGATATGGGTGTCGACAGGGAAGGCAGGCACGCCGAAGGCCTGGGCCATCACAACGCTGGCCGTTTTGTGACCCACGCCCGGCAGGGCCTCGAGGGCGGCAAAGCTGCTGGGCACCGCACCGTCATGGCGCTCGAGCAGCAGCTCAGCCAGGCGCTTCACGTGTTTGGCCTTGGTGCGGGCCAGACCCAGCTGACGAATGTGGTCCAGGATTGTGGCCTCAGGCAGGGCCGCCATGGCCGCCGGGTCGGGACCTGCCGCAAAGAGCGCTGGCGTCACCTCGTTCACCTTTTTATCCGTGCACTGGGCACTGAGAAGCACGGCCACCAGAAGCGTGAAGGGATCGCTGTGATCCAGGGGGATCGGCGTTTCGGGATAGAGCTCAGAAAGCCGGCGCAGGATCAGGGCAGCTCGCTCCGTCTTTCTCAAGGGCGAAGGGTCCACAACCGCCCGATCAACCTAAATCGCCCCCCCGTCCTATCCATCAACCAATCCTCCCTACGGTGGACCTGAAACCTCTGAGAAGCCAACGGCCCCCCCATGTGCTTCTCAGCGACGGCCAGCTTTGTGGCCAGCGGCGTGCTGCTCCCCTTCGGGACCGCAACCCTGGCCTTCGCCAAGGCAAAGGCCGGTCCCCTGGCGCTCCCCCTGGCATCGATCCCCATCTGGTTCAGCGTCCAACAGGCCCTGGAAGGCATGGTCTGGTTAGGGCTGAACGCCCAACAGGGGGCCGACGGATCAACCACCGACACCGTCACCCAGGGCGCCGTGGTGGCCTATCTCTTTTTTGCCTACGCCTTCTGGCCTGTGTGGTTGCCCTGGGCCGCCCTGCGGCTGTGGCCCCGATCCGATCAGGGCGGGTGGATGGTGCCGTTGATTCAGGTCTTTGGTCTGGTCCCCGGTGCGGTGCTGTGGTTGCCGTTGCTGCGTCACCCCCAATCCGCACTCCCTGAACAGATCGGGCACTCTCTGGTGTACCCCCTGACCCCTTGGAGCGCAGCCTTGTTGCCCGAGGGAGTGGGACACCTGGTGTACGCCGCCTGGATCGTGCTCCCCCTGTTGCTTGTCCCCTCCGTTCGGATGCGCTCCTTCGCTCTGTCCCTGCTCCTGGCCTTTGGCCTCACACAATGGGCCCGCAGTCAGGCCCTCGCATCTGTCTGGTGCTTTGCCAGCGCCCTGCTCTCCCTGCAGATCCTCTGGATCCTCCAGGACCCTCCCCTGGGGAAGCCCAACCACGCGCAAAACTAGGGGCGTTGCTGATCCGCTGTGCCCGATCCGAGCTCCTGCACCGCTGGGGTCACCGCGGAGATCCTGGTGGAGAGGCTGCGCTTGGCCCCCCACCCGGAGGGAGGTTGGTTTCGGGAGATCCATCGCAGCCCCATCCCGGTGCAGCGGGGCGATGGGGAGAAGCGCTGCGGGCTCACCGTGATCTGGTTCTTGCTCACGGCCACGCAGATCAGCCGCTGGCACCGGGTGAGCGGGGCCGATGAAACCTGGCACCACGCTGGTGGAGCTCCCCTCAACCTGGTGCTCCTCCCCCCGTCGGGAGGCGTGGCCACGCACAAGATCCTCGGACCCCTCGGCGGAGACAACGGAAACACCATGGAGCGTTGTCCGGTGCAGGTGGTGCCAGCCGGCTGGTGGCAGGCCGCCCGTTCCCTGGGGGATTGGAGCCTGGTCAGCTGTTGCGTGGGCCCCGGTTTTTCCTTTGCGGATTTCGAGCTGCTCCAATCCTGGCCCGCCGTCAACCATCCCCCAGGCGTCCTCGGGGAATGGTTGTGAACCGACGGTGGACCACGCTGGCGCTTCCCTTGGCTGGGCTATGGCTCCTGGCCATCCTGGTGGCCTTGGCGGGGCTGGGCCAGCTCCCCCTGCGGGATTGGGATGAAAGCCTGGTGGCCAGGGTGGCCCTCGAGGCCGCCGGGAAGCCCTGGCCCGATCTCCTGCTGCCCACCCACTGGGGGAAGCCCTACCTCAACAAACCGCCGGGACTACACCTGGTGATTGCAGGGACCATCCGGCTCTGGCGCGTGAGCACGGGCAGCGGACCGGCCATCCTTCCCCCGGAATGGGTGCTGCGGCTCGCACCCACCTTTCTGTCCACCACAGTGGTGCCCCTGGTGGGTTTGGTGCAGGCCCGGCTGCGCCCCAACCAACCGGCCGTGGCGGTGGCCAGCTCCGCCATGGCCCTCACCCTGGTGCCCCTGGCCCGACATGGACGCCTCGTCATGCTGGATGGCTGCCAGCTGGCGGCGATCCTGCTGATCTGGTGGGCCGTCCTCACGCCCAATCATCGGCCCCGATCGCTCCTGGGTCATGGCGCGCTGATGGGCGCGGGGGCGTCGGCGCTGCTGCTCCTCAAGGCCCCCTTGGCCTTTCCCCTACTTTTGGCCACCTTGCTGCTGCGGGCCTTGGACCGGGAGCACAGGCCCGGCCAGTGGCTCTGGCTGCTGGGCGGACTGGCGCTGGGACTGGTACCAGGCCTGGCCTGGCATGGGGCCCATCTCGGTCTGCGGGGATCCGATGCGCTGCAGATGTGGCTGGGCCAGGGCTTCGCCCGCGTGAATCAGGTAATCGAAGGCAACAACGGCGGGATCTGGATGCCGATCACCGAGGTGCTGGAAGGGGGATGGCCCTGGCTGGCCCTCTGGCCCGGGGCCATGGCTCTGGCCTGGCGGGAGCGCCGCACTCGGGCGGGCCGGTGGGGCCTGGGCACCACCGCGATCGCCGCCTTGCTGGTGTTGCCGCTGCGCACCCAGCTTCCCTGGTACAGCCAGCTGCTCTGGCCCCCCTTGCTGCTCTGCTGCGGTCCCGTGTTGGCGTGGTTGGTGGATCCCCACGCCAGCCCGCCCCCGCCCTGGGCCGCCGTCCTCCGTCGGGTGCCAGCGTTCTGGGCCCTCCTCGGAGGGCTCCTCTGCGCCCTCGCCCTGGTCGCCAGGGTGGTTCAGCTTCCCGATGGCCCTGCTTTGGCCCCCGTCGCCGGAGCCGGGGGGATGGGTCTGCTGGTTGGAGGACTCCTGATGCTGGGCCAGACACGCCGGCGGCGGCAGACGGGGGTGATCCTCCTGGTCTGTGGCCTCTGGGCCGCCCTTCTGTTATTGATGCAGAGCCCCCTCTGGCTCTGGGAACTCAACGAGCACTGGCCGGTGCGCCCCGTGGCCGAGGCCGTGCTCCAGCGCCCCGAAGCCTCGGCCTATCTCTGGCACCTGGACGAACGGCCAAGCCTCAACTGGTATGCCGGCAGACAGGTGCAGCCCATCGAGGCCGATGCGCTGCGGCAACGCCAGGAGCCCACCCTTCTGATTTCCGTTCATCCGGAGCCGCCCAAAGCAGCCAAGGGCACCTGCACCGAGGTGGCTCTCGGCCCTGAGGCACGCTCTGCCCGGCATGCTGTTCACCTGTTCGCTTGCCCCGGAGCGCGCTGACCCGGGCGGAAACGCGAAAAGTTAGTGAAGAAACACCCGCCCAGTGGAACGGCAGTGCATTTCTGACATCCAAATCAGCTGTTGCTGCTATGCTCTGCTATCACTAATGCCCCCCACGTGTCTTCACTCGTCAGCGAGTGTCTCTTAATTCTTCTTCTCCTGATCGCCAATGGCGTCTTTTCCGGATCGGAAATAGCGGTTGTTTCCTCCAGAAAAGTACGCCTGGAGCAGCTGGCAGATCGAGGGAATCGCAAGGCAAGACAAGCCCTCAAACTCGCCAATTCGCCGAATGATTTTCTCTCCACCGTCCAGGTGGGGATCACCCTGATCGGCATTCTCAGCGGCGCCCTTGGCGGTGCAACCATCGCCCAGCGGCTCAAGCCCTACCTGGATCAGGTGCCGGCCCTGCGCGGATCGAGCGAACTGATCAGCCTCGCCCTTGTGGTGAGCGTGATCACCTACCTCTCCCTGGTGATTGGCGAGCTGGTGCCCAAGCGCATCGCCCTGAGCAACCCCGAGGCCATCGCCTGCCAGGTGGCGGGGCCGATGCGTTTTCTCTCCCGCCTCACCGCACCCCTGGTGCACATTCTCAGTGGTTCCACCGATGGCATGTTGCGCCTCCTTGGAGTGAGGGCCTCGGAGGAACCGGAGATCACGGAGGAGGAAATCAAGGCGCTGATCCGGCAGGGCACGGAATCCGGGGTCTTCGAGGAGGTGGAGCACGACATGGTGCAGCGGGTGTTCCGCCTGGGGGATCGGCCGATCCGCTCAATGATGACCCCGCGAACGGAGATCGCCTGGCTGGATCTGGAGGAACCCCTGGAGGCCTCCTTGAAGGAGGTTCTCGAGAGCACCCATTCCCGCTTTCCCGTGGCTCGGGGCAACCTCGACAACTGTGTGGGCACGATTCGCATCCGCACCCTGCTGACGGCGGTGGTGGAAAACCAGCCCGTGAATCTCGAAGCCATGATGCAGCCCCCGCTCTTTGTGGCCGAGAGCATGCGGGCCCTCAATGTGCTGGAGCAATTCCGCGAAACGGGGGTGCACATCGCCCTGGTCACCGATGAATTCGGCGGCATCGAAGGGCTGCTCACCCTCAACGATCTGATGGAAGCGATCGTGGGAGACCTGCCATCCGCTGAGGATCAGGAGGAACCGCTCGTGGTGGAGCGGGAGGATGGCTCCTGGCTTCTGGATGGCTCCCTCGACATCGGCGATTTCAAGGCCCTTGTCGACCGGGAGGAACTCCCGGATGAGGTTTCCGGGGGTTACCACACCATCGGCGGCTTCGTGATGCACCACCTTGGCCGCATCCCCATGGCCGGTGAACACTTCCGCTGGGATGGACTCAGCTTCGAAGTGATGGATATGGATGGCAAGCGGGTCGACAAAATCCTGGTGGCGGAAGTGGCTGATGCCCCTCCTTCCCCTGGCTTGAATCAGGAGCCACCCAAGGCCGATTCCGAAAATTGAGTCGTCGGCCCTAGGGATTGCACCAGCCACAATGGGCTGGATCGGCCACCAACAGGCCATCTCTGCGAGGCCTCTCTTCCCTGTAGGAACACACCTCACACCCCCACTCCTCCATCAACACCAGCTCTGTGGGCAGGCCACAGGCGCCGCAGCCCAAACCAGGTCGCCGACCCACCATCCCCCAGCCCGGGGTCTGACAAGCGGGACAAGGGGTGGCGATGCGCCGCACCAGGCGAAAGGCAAGGGCCCGGATCGCCCCCATGCGGGTGGGGTTGCAGTGGGCCCGCATATCCGTTTCCAGAAGGGCCAGCCCATCGGGAGAGATGGCCGCCGCCCGCTGCAGGGCGCACGCCAGGGCATCCCAGCGGCGAAGCCCTTTCTCCACCGATCCAGGGATGACGCCCCCCTGGGCCCGCACCATGAGCGCATGGCGCGGGAACCCCACCTGCTCAAGCCAGCGCTCCAGATCCGGCTCAGGCCCCCCTGCCGACGGGGCCCTGACCAGGCGATGGGCGAAATTCGTGCGACGGGCCAACAGCTGCTCCCGGATCGTGAGCCCCCGCTGCTGATCCAGAAACACCATCCACTCCACCCCAGCCGCCAGAAACGGCACCTGGGGATGGGGCCCGAAGCTCCCCTCGCTGGCGATGGCCAACCGCGTACCGCCCTCGCGCAGGGCAGCTTGCGCCTTGGCCATGCAGGCCTGGAGTGCATCCCCCTGGCGCGGCACGGTTCCACAGAAGCTGCCCAGGGCATCCGTATCCACGCTCCGCACATGCAGAAGCTCCCCACCCAGACCCCGGCGCAGGGCCCGGCCGATCACCCGCTCCTTGCCGTGGCGTGTGGCCAGGGCCACCAGGCTGCCGCAATAAGGGTGGGAGTCTGTCAACGGAGAAGGCTTAGTACGGGGAGGACTGAATCGCTTCCGCCATGGTTGGCTCTGGCTCAACCGGAATCACCAAACGCAGAAGGATCGGCGCCAGAAAGGTGGTACCGATCACCATCAACAGGATGGCAGCCTCAAGCGCCGGAGTGAGGATGCCAGCCTGGCGGCCCAGGCCCAGAAAGATCAGGCCCACCTCACCGCGAGGCATCATCCCCAGACCCACCACCAGGCGATTGGTCGGCTCCTTGCTCACGTAACTCCAACCCGCAGCAACCTTGCCAACGATCGACACCACCAGCAGGAAGGCGGCCACGATCAGCCCGTCCCGATTGGCGGGATCAAAGGGGTTGAGAACGGAAAGATCCATCCCGGTGCCGATCAGTACAAAGAACACCGTGGCAAACAGGGCCACCAATGGTTTGACCGCCTTGTCGATATCTTCCGTGTGCTTGGAGGCACTCAGGATCAGGCCAGCGGCAAAGGCGCCAAGGGCGGCCTCGAGTCCGATGGCCTGGGCGGCGAAACAACAGAGGGTGAGCACCACAAAGCTGGCCACGGCCACATCCCCAGGGGCCTTGAGACGATCCACAACCCCGTCGAACAGGGGGGCGGCGGTGCGGCTGAGCACAAGAGCCACGGCCACGAAGGCCACTGCCGCCAGACAGAGCCGCACCACCGGTCCGATGCTGAAGGCCCCCCCGCCCACGATCGCCACCACCACCGCCAGGATCACGATGCCGAGGATGTCGTCGAGCACGGCGGCGCCAATCACGATCTGGCCCTCGCTGCGCTTGAGCCACTTCAGCTCACCAAACACGCTCGCCGTGATGCCGATGGAGGTGGCCGTCATGGCAGCACCGGCGAACACCGCGGGGATCAGCGGCACATGGAAAA
>JAYKJF010000004.1:0-3382 GCA_035285785.1 Cyanobacteriota bacterium | reverse complement strand
CCAGCTCACCGCTGCGGGGAGCCCATCGGCGTCGCTGAGCTCAGCAAGCAACACCTCGCCGACAGCTCCGATCCCACTCACCACCAGCACGCCTGGGCTGTTCACCACCGGCGGAGGGGGCGGGGGAAGGGCGGGCCCAGGGGTGCTGCCCACGAGATTGATCACCCCATCCACAAAGCTCAGGCACTCGATCCCCTGGAGCTGGTCGACGCTGCCATCCGCAAGGGAGGTGACGGTCCAACCCCCACCGGGGAGTGCGTTCACCTGATAAGCCGTGCTGAGACCTGCATAAACGGCGGTATCACTGCCACTGCCCCCGTAGAGGCTGTCATTGCCATCCCCTCCTTTGAGATAGTCGTCACCACTGCCTCCATCGATGGTGTCATTGCCGGAACTGCCATCAACGATGTCGCTGCCCCCACCGGAGTAGCAGCTGTCGTCGCCACCAAGAAGGTCGTACGACTCCCCAGGAAGCCCACCGGTGACGTAATCACTGGAATCGGTGCAGGGAGTGGTGGGCCGGGTCACGATCCCCTTCCCCGGAGTGGTACCGGCCCGGAGTCCGGAGATGAACAGGCCGCTGTCGTAGATGTGATCGCCCGTGTCGGCGATAGCGATCTTGATGGTGTTGAGGGCGCCTCCTCCGAGGATCGGCGCCACGATGCGCAACATCCGGCTCACCCCGTCGTACTCGACGGGCAGCAGATTGCCGAGGTTGTTCTGGAAGTAGCCGGCCGCCAGGTTTGGGCTGATGACACTCAGGGGCCGGGCGGGATTCTGATCGAACAAGGCGTAGTTCACGCCATTGACGATCACCACCGCCGCATCGACGAACAGATCCACCCATTCGGGATATTCATCGGAGCCAAAGAGCAGATCAAAACTGATCGATACCGCATCCGGTTGGGTGACCCGGAAGGAGAAGGACAGAGAAGTGGCGTCGTACGACTTGGTATGGAACACCGTGTTGATGATGGCGTCGATGTCCGCGTCGCCATTGTTGAAACCGCTCGTCGCCGCATTGCTCTGGCCGAACCAGCCGATGGTGTTGCTGGTGCCGGGCGCCGTTCCGGAGGTGAGGAGCAGGCCGGGGCCCACGCCCAGGGGGGCCAGACTGCCGTCGTAGAGGCTGATGGCGGAGCCGGCCGAGGATTTGATGGAAACGCTGCCGGCCTCGAGAGCCACCCCACCCGTGGGATCCACCAGGGCCGCCACCAGTTGCTCAGGGGTGAGCCCGGCGGTGGGGAGAAAGGGGGTCGCGACCATGGCCGAACTCCAGAAGGGCAAGGGGTGGGCGCCGGCGGACAGTCCGCACGCAGCGGGGGGCACCGAGAGGTGAACCCTTTTGCAAAATGAATCAGCGCACGCCCCACAGAAACAAACAGTTGCAGAACTTGAGAAGGAAAAAGTTCTGCAACTCCAAGGAACTTCTGGCGCCTAGCAGAAAAGAATCATTGCAGTCGCGCCCCCCTACTTGACAACCGTGATCCCCGTGTCGATCCGTTCGATCACGGGTGCTTGAAGGGATTGCTGCCAGAGGCTCAGCACGGCCCAATACCCCTGCGTCCTGGGCCGGGTGGCCATGGACGACTCCACCACCCCCGAGCGAACAAAGCCCACCAATTCGGGCACGTCGTCCAGGCCTACGGCCTTCACCCGGCCCTGGAGGCCCAGGCGTTGGATGGCCCGGCCAATGCCCACAGGCCCACTGGCGTCACTCGCCACCCATCCCCGCAAGCCAGGATGGGCCTTCATTGTGTCCACCGCCTGCCGCTCGGCGAGGGCAATGCTGTCTTCATCGATGGGCGTCGCCACCACACGGATGCCCGGAAAACGTTGCAAGGCCTCCTGATGGCAGCGGAAGCGAATGGCATGGTTCGGGGCGGTGGGCACGCCCTGCATGATCGCCACATCCCCCTTCCCCTCCAGGAGCGTGGCCAGCCGTTCGGAGGCCAATCGGGCCAGTCGGCAGTCGTCATTGCCCACGGTGGTGATGGGAAGATCAGCGGGGCTCTTCGAATCAAACAGGGCCAGTCCGATCCCCTGATCCCTGGCCTGGCGCAGCAGGGGGTTGAGCTGGGCGGAATCGAGGAGATCGATGAAGATCCCATCAGGTTTCGTGGCGATCGCCTGGCGCAGCATCTCCTGCTGGAGAGGAATGGTGGCCCGTGACGGATTCCGGTAATCAATCGTCACCGGCCGTCCGGTCTGGCTGGTAATCATCCGGGCTGCGGCCTGAGCCCCCTCGTGCACCTGATCAAACCAGGGGTGGCCCACCTTGGTGACCAGCACAAAGTGCAGGGGGGTCTTGGCCTGATCGGGACTGGCGGCAACCGCAGGCAAGGTCAGAGCGGTGGCCACAACAGCCGCCGCTGCACCCATCAGGCGGGGAAAGCTCCAACCGTGCAGAACGGTCATCAGGGCCTGGTGAAGAAATCTCAACCTACAAAAGCCAGTAACCTCAGAGAACACAGGGCAACGTCATGGAATTCCAAGGAAGCCTGGATGAGCTGAAAACTCTGGTGATGCAACTGCAAATCCCCTGCCACTGGCAACACAAGGGCTGCTATGAACTTGCTGTGTTCGAAGATGGTGTCAGCAATCTGAAGCTGAATTGGTGGCCGGAAACCGGGTCCATCCAACTGGTGGGCGACCCGGAAGTGCGAATCGATGCCGCAAATCGGCTCAAGCAACTCCTGGAGCAGCGCTGAACATCCGCGGAAACAACGCGATTGCCTGCCACGATGGAAACCATTGCCGTCCGCTGCCATGCTCCTGTCGTTTCCGTTCCGGATCTCCTGCCACCTGCTCGTGGCTCTGTCGATCACCTGTCTGTCCATCAACCGGGGGCAGGCCCAGGTCAGGCCCGTTCGTGGCGGGATCGGCGGACCCACCTCCGGCGCTGGAGTGATGCCATGGGCTGGGTTCGGCCAGGCCGGCCCCGGACTGGTGAACCTCGCAGGCCCCGCTCCAGCGGCGGGTGGGGTTGGGGGGCCCGCCTCGGGAGCTGGAGTGCTGCCAGGGGGAGGCTTCGGTCGGCCGGGGATCGGGCGTTGAGCAGAGCCGCCCTTGGCGCAGGCTCCAGATGCGCAGAACAGGCGGAACAGCACATGTAGTCTGCATGTAAAATGAAAAGGTTGGGCTCAGAATCAGTCTTAGGTTGTGGCCAGGCATGCCTCCCTACCGATATTGCTGATCCCAGTCTTCAAGGGTGGCGAAATGTTCAAGGAAGCCACCCATTCTGTTGCCCCTTACTTGAACTGGTTTGACCAGGTCGTCATCAGTCTCAATGGGATCGATACCGATAAGGACGAAGCCACTGCGCTGGAATTGGTGAACAGTCACCTGACCATCCTAAAAACAAATAAAGTTCTGACACCTG
>JAYKJF010000003.1:0-10966 GCA_035285785.1 Cyanobacteriota bacterium | reverse complement strand
CTACGGGGCTTTGTTGGGCTTGGGAGTCAATGCGCTTGGTCGCATTATTGGTAATGCTGAAGGGTTGACTTATGCGAGAAGCACCAAAGCAGGTGCGTTACTTTTTCAAAGACTTGGTGGTTATCCTCTTTTTGATGGGCTAGGTGCGATTCGCTGCATGAATCATCGTTGTGATGTTCAACTTTTGGGATTACGTCCAGAAGGTGTCTCCCCCTCGACAGGAAGAATCGCGGAGTCCATAAAAGCGAAATTACTAACACAAGTGGTTATTGCAGCCAACTGAGAAGTATCCACCTTTTTCAACAATGTTGGTGTTTATTTTTAAGACACCATTTCGCAACTTCCTAGTGACCGCTCCTCGGACCCGCCGGATTCCGCAAGGGCTTGATGAGGCGGCTGATGATCGCCAAGGCTCCGCCGCACCCAAAGGCTTTGATTGTCCCGTGGGATCCTGGGGCCCGCCACGCTGGCCTTGTTCGGGTGGTGGTGCCTAACCTTGGTGTCAGGGCTATCGCTTTGTGACCTTGGAGCAATTGCTCAAGGAGCGAAGCGGCACGTTTAACCATTTTTCGAAAGGGGTCCCCCATGCGCTGGCTCAGCAACGTTCGTCTGCCCCAGGGCACGCCCTGCACCCATCGCCGGGGCCAACGCTGGCGGGTGGGGCTGGACGACGCGGGGTGCATCGCCCAGTTGGAGCCCCTGGCACCGTGCAGCGCCGCGGCGGGGGACGACTGGGGGGGCGACTGGCTTAGCCCCAGGGGGGTGGATCTGCAGATCAATGGCGGCCTGGGGCTTGCTTTCCCCGAGCTTCAGGAGGCCGACCTTCCCAGGCTGGAGGAGCTGCTGGCCCTGCTCTGGCGCGATGGAGTGGAGGCCATTGCCCCTACCCTCGTCACCTGTGGTTTAGCCCCACTGCGCCAGGCACTCGACGTGCTCGCCGCAGCCCGTGCCCGCCATCGGCCAGGCCTCTGCCAACTGCTGGGGGCGCACCTGGAGGGGCCCTTCCTGGAGCCCAGCCGCCGCGGCGCCCATCCCCAGGAGCACCTCTGTGCTCCCAGCCTGCAGGCCCTTGCCGATCGCCTCGACGGCTTTGCCTGCGGTCCAGAAGCCGACATCGCCCTGCTCACCCTGGCACCGGAGCTGGATGGAGCTCACGCCGTGATCGCGGAGCTGCGGGCCCAGCAGGTGGTGGTGTGCCTGGGCCACAGTGCGGCCGATGCAGCCCAGGCGGAAGCCGCCTTTGCCGCCGGGGTAACCATGCTCACCCACACCTTCAACGCCATGGCCGGCCTGCACCACCGGGCCCCTGGGCCCGTGGCCGTCGCGGCCCTGCGGGGCGATGTAGCCCTGGGGCTGATCGCCGATGGGGTTCATGTGGATCCCGCCATGGCCTTGCTGATGCAACGGCTGGCCCCCCAGGCCACCGTGCTGGTGAGCGATGCCCTTGCCCCCTACGGCCTGGGGGATGGGGCCCACCGCTGGGATGAACGGCTGCTGCTCGTCAACGACGGCAGCTGCCGGCTGGAGGACGGCACCCTGGCCGGCACCACCCTGCCGTTGTTGGAGGGGGTGATCCGCCTGGCGGGCTGGGGGGCGCCGGTGGATCAGGCCATTGCGGCCGCCACCCTCCATCCCCGGCGGGTGCTGGGCGACGGACGCCCCCTTCCGGCCCTGCTGCGGGGGCGCCCCCTGGCCGCCTGCCTGCGCTGGCACGAGGAGCCCACAGGCCTCTCATGGCGGCCCGCCGCCTGAGGCCCCTGCCTAAGATCCGCCGCACCGACTGTGACCCGCCCTCCATGACATCCGACCTTCAGCAGGGTTCGTGCGCGAAGACCCAGGAGAAGGCCGAGGTGCGGGCCTATTTCGAGAGCACGGGCTTTGAGCGCTGGAACCGCATCTACAGCGCCAGCGACGACGTCAACAAGGTGCAGCGCAACATCCGCCTCGGCCACCAGAAAACCGTGGATGCCGTGCTCGCCTGGCTGCACGAGCAGGGAGATCTGCCCAACCGCAGCTTCTGTGATGCGGGCTGCGGGGTAGGCAGCCTCAGCCTTCCCCTGGTGGCCCTGGGGGCCGGATCGGTGCTGGCCACCGATCTCTCGCAAGCCATGGTGACGGAAGCCCAGCGGCGCGCCACGGAGGAGGGACTGGCCGGCGATCGGCTGCGCTTTGCAGTCTCCGATCTGGAGAGCCTCACGGGCCGGTTCGACACCGTGATCTGCCTGGATGTGTTCATCCATTACCCCCAGGCCGCCGCCGAGGAGATGGTGAAGCATCTGGCCGGGCTGGCGGAGCAGCACCTGATCGTGAGCTTTGCCCCCTACACCCCCCTGTTGGCGGTGCTCAAGGGCATCGGCCAGCTCTTCCCCGGCCCCAGCAAAACCACCCGGGCCTACCAGCTCAAGGAAGCGGGCATCGTGGCGGCCGCCGCCGCGGCCGGCTTCCAGCCCGTGCAGCGCAGCCTCAACCAGGCGCCGTTCTACTTCTCCCGTCTGATCGCCTTCGAGCGGGCCTGATCCACCAGAGCCACCAGCCGATCGGCCAGCAGCCGGTCCGCATCCCGCACCGCCAGGATCCCCATGCCCGCCCGCAGGGTTTCCAGGGGATCGGCGCTGCCGCTGCAGCCCCGCAGGCGAGGACCCAACAGGCGCCACACCGCCTGCTCCAGGGCCGGCTCTCCAGGCTCGTGCTGCCACACGATCACGGCCCCACCCACGGCGGCGGCCGCCGCGGCGTTGGCGTCCTGATGGCGATCAGCCGCCTGGGGGAAGGGCACCAGAATCGTGGGGGTGCCGCTCACGGCCAGCTCGCTGAGGCTGCCGGCCCCCGCCCGGCTGATGGCCAGATCCACATGCTGCAGAAGGCCGGGCAGCTCATCGGAGAAGGGCCGCTCCACCACCCCCTCCAGCTGGAACTGGCCCGCCTCCGGATCCTGGCTGCCCGTGAGGTGCACCACCCGGCAGCCTGCGGCGGCCAGGCGGGGGATCAGGGGGCGCACCATGCGGTTGAGCCGCAGGGCCCCCTGGCTGCCGCCCATCACGAGCACCAGGGGGCCCGCCCCCCGGGGCACCCAGTCGGGCAGGGGAGCGGGCTCCAGGAAGGCCTGTCTCACCGGCGTTCCGGTCACCATCGGGCGGCAGCCGGGGAGGCGCTCGGCCGCCTCCGGCAGCCCCAGGGCCACCCGGCTGCAGTGGCGGCCCAGCAGGCGAGTCACCTTGCCGGGGATCGCATTGCTCTCGTGCAGCACCACGGGCACACCGCTCCAGCGGGCCGCCAGGATGGCCGGAGCGGCGATGTAGCCCCCGGTGCTGAACACCACATCCACCCCCTGGCGCCGGATGAGCCTGCGGGTGGGGAGGGTGGCCCCCAGCAGCTGGGCCAGGTTGACCAGCTTGCGCAGCCCCTTGCCCTGCAGCCCTCCGGCCCGGACGGTGTGCAGGGGATAGGCGCGGGGCACCAGGGTCTGCTCCAGCCGGTCGGGCACACCCAGCCAGTGCACCTGCCAACCCGGTGGCAGGGCCTCCGCCACCGCCAGGGCTGGAAACAGGTGGCCACCTGTGCCGCTGGCTGCGATCAGGAGGGTTGGCATGGCGAAGCTCAGCCGGGGGGCGGGGGCGGGCCTAACTTAAAAGCCAACTGCGGCCGTTCCCACCCCCGGCCGCCCCCTCTCCTCCGGTTCCGCCGCGATGCCCTGTCTGCGCCGTCTCTCCGCCCTGTGTCTTGGCGGGCTGATGCTGGCCCCGGCCCTGGGGGGCGGGCCTGTGCGGGCGGCGAGTCCCACCGCCACCCAGCTGGAGGCCCTGGAAGCGGCCCTCAACAGCACCGACGACGGGGCCCTCAGCGCCCTGCTCAGCCAGGGCCCGGGCCTCAACCCCCAGGAGCTGAAGCAGCGCCGCCAGCACCTGCGGGAGCAGTTTCCCGATGTGCGCTGGCAGGTGAAAACCGGTCCAGCCCTGCGCAGCGGCCAACCCAGCGTGATGGTGAAGGTGAGTGGCACCCGGCGCCAGGGGGGCAGCACCTATCGCCTGGAGGCGGAGCAGCGCCTCTCCCTGGAAACCGATGGTCAGCGCTTCACGGGCCAGACGATCTGGAGGGAGCAATCGGTGTTGCGCAATGGGGAGCACGCCCCGTCGGTGAGCGTGCTGATCCCCGATGCGGTGCTCACCGGCCAGCGCTACGACGTGGATGTGATCTTCGACGACCCCCTCGATGGAGCCCTGGTGGCCGGCGGCATCCGGCCCATCAGCAGCGAGCAGGTGATGGCCATGGAGAGCCCCCGGCTCGATCTGGCGGCCCTGGGGGGCGGCGGATTGTTCAAGGTGGTGCAGGCCCCCCAGACCCCGGGCTCCCAGACCTGGGCCGTGCTCCTCGTGCATCCCAAGGGGGTGGTGAGTGCCACCAAGCGGGTTCGGGTGGTGTCCGACCGTGGGGTGCTCGAGCCCTGAGCCATGGCCAGGCCCCATCGCATCTGGGTGGTGGATGACGATCCGGAGGTGCGGTCGTTGCTCACCACCTACCTGAAGGAGCAGGGCTACGACGTGCGCACCCTCGCCGATGGGGCCCAGCTGAAGGCCCGCCTGGAGGGCCAGCTCGGCGGCGAGCGTCCCGACCTGCTGGTGCTGGATCTGATGCTGCCCGGGGACGACGGCCTCACCCTCCTGCGCCGCCTGCGGGATGGGGGGGATTCCCTGCCCGTGCTCATGCTCACGGCCCGAGCCGATGGGGTGGATCGGATCATCGGGCTGGAACAGGGCGCCGACGACTACCTCGCCAAGCCCTTCCTTCCCCGGGAACTGACCGCCCGCATTGAGGCCATCCTGCGCCGCCGGGGCGCCGCCCCCAGCAGCTCCCCCCAACCGGAGGGAGACACCCTGCGCTTCGGGGATTGCACCGTGGATCTGGCCACCCGGGAGCTGCGGCGGGAGGGGGCCGCCCTGCCGATCACCAGCGGCGAATTCGCCCTGCTGGCCACCTTTGTGCAGCATCCCCACCGGCCCCTGTCGCGGGAGCGGCTGATCGAACTGGCCCGGGGACCCACCAGCGAAACCGAAAGCCGCAGCATGGATGTGCAGATCTCCCGCCTGCGCAAGCTCATCGAGCCCGATCCGGCCCGCCCCCGCTACGTGCAGACGGTCTGGGGCTATGGCTATGTGTTTGTTCCCGATGGTCAGCCCCGGCAGAGCTAGGACCGGCGGGCCGCCCCGCCTCCTGCGACCCTTCGGCTACGGGGCCGCCGCGGCCGGCTTCACCGCCCTGGCCCTGTTGCTGCTCCACCTGCTCCTGGCCCAGCGGCTGGAACGGCAGCAGCGGCGCCAGCTGGTGGGTCAGGTGAGCGCCACGGTGCTGCTCAGCGAGGCGGCCCTGGAGCGCTACAGCCCGCCCGAACTCGCGGAGGTGCTGGGCACGCCGGTGGCCCTGGGGGCCCGCCCCCCCCAGGCGGATCCCGCAGCCCCAGCGGATGGCACCCTGCGACGCCAGGCCGAGGCCCTGCGCGCCGACCTGTGCCGCAAACTCCCGGCTTGCCCAGTGGTGTGGGCCGTGGGCCAGCGGCGGGGCGTGTGGGTGCAGATCAACTCCCCCCTGGAAACGGCCTGGGTGTTTGCCCCCATCCCGGCCCTGCGGGGCTGGCCCCCCGATCCCCAGTTGCTCACTCTGGCGGGCGCCCTGGGGGGGCTCACCACCCTGTTGCTCTATCTCAGCCTGGAGGTGCAGCGGCCTCTGCGCCAGCTGGATGCGGCCCTGGGGGAGGTGGGGCTCGACGCCCAGCCCAGGCCGCTTCCAGCGCGGGGAACCGGAGCGGTGCGCCATCTCACCGCCCACTTCAATGCCATGGTGCAGCGGCTGCAGCAGGCCAGCCAGGAGCGGGCCACCATGCTCGGCGGCATCGCCCATGATCTGCGCAGCCCCCTCACCCGGCTGCGGCTGCGGCTGGCCCAGCCGGTTCCCTGGTCGGCGGAGGAGCGGAGCCGGGCGGACGCCGACCTGAACGCCCTGGAGCGGATCACGGAGCAGTTCCTGCTCTTTGTGCGCAGCGATGCCCAGGAGCCGGCGGTGCGGGTGCCCCTGCAGGAGCTGGTGGCGGAAGCCGCCAATGCGGTGGAGGCCGTGGAGCTTGATCTGGAGCCCATGGAGCGCCTGGTGCGTCCCGTCGCCCTCTCCCGGGCGGTGGCCAACCTGCTGCTCAACGGGGAGCACCATGGCCAGCTGCCCCTGAAGCTGGTGCTCCGCGCCCTGCCCGAGGAGGGGTTTGCCATCGAGGTGTGGGACCGGGGCCCGGGCCTCTCACCGGCGGACTGGGAACGGGCCAGGCAACCCTTCCAGCGCCTGGATGGGGCCCGGGGTGGGGTGGGCCACAGCGGGTTGGGGCTGGCGATCGCCGAACGGGTGGCCCGGGCCCACGGGGGGGAGCTGAACGGCCGCCGCTCCGGCGATGGGGCCGGCCCGGCCTTTGTGGTCCGGCTGACGGGGCGTTCGCTCCAGTCGCATCCGGTCACATCTTCCGCGGACCGAGTCGCGATTGAGTGATGGGAGCTGCGCAGGATGAGGGCATCGTTGAGGCTCTCGCCATGCTGATTCCCCTTCCCGCCCTGGCCCTCCTCCTGGCTCTGGCCGCGCCTGCCGGCCTGGCCCAACCCGTGGGACCGACGCTCCAGGAGCCGCGGCTGACGCCCGCCCAGCGCCAGAAAGTGTTTCCCGAGCAGCGCCGGATGGCGCTCCAGGACCACCAGGCCCGCATGGCCATCCTTCAACGGGGGGAGCGTTGCATCGAGAAAGCGGCCAACGCCGAGGTGCTGCGCACCTGCCTGCGGGAGGAGCGGGAGGCGATGCGCCAGCAGCGGCGCCAGCACATCGACAAGCTCAAGGCGCTCTATGACCGCAATGGCTTGCCCACCCCCCCCTGGATGAAGCGCCAGGGAGGCCCTCAACGTCCAGGAGGCGATTGGGGTGGTTCGGAGGTCTGAAGGGTGGACAGCCGTTTCTGCACCAGCGGTGGTGCCGCCTCGGGCCATTGGGCCGAGGAGCGGTACAGGGCGGCCACGCTCCTGTTGTGCTTCTGCAGGGCGCGGCAGTAGGCCTCCACGGCGCCCCGGAGATTGCCCAGCACCTGCAAAAGTGTGGTGGCATCGGAGGTGCCCACCGCAAAACCCCGGGTGGCCGCCGCCACCGTCGCCCGGGCGCTCTGCACCTGGGCCAGGGCCGCATCCACCACGATCCGGCTGTTGAGGTAGGCCGCGTGGCTGGTCTCCACCTCCGCCGTGACGGTGAGCCGATCGAGGGCCGCCTGCTGGAGGGCCTGCTCCTGTTGGTTGCGTTGGGACGTGGCCTTGGCCGCCAGCAGGCCCCCATCGAAGAGGGTCCAGCCCACATTCACCCCCACGGTCGCCTCCGACTGCAGATCGGTGTTGTCGCTGTTCCCCTCCACCGATCCGGAACCCTCCAGCGAGAGCGTTGGACGGTACCCCGCGCGGGTGGCAATAGCGCTCCAGGAGAAGGCGCGGGCGTTCGCCAGGCTCTGCTGGATCTCCTCCCGGAACTGAAGAGCCTGGGCAATGGTGTCCCGGCGGCTGAGCCCCCATGGGCCGCCGAGCACCAGGGGATCGCGGGGCATCACCAGATCCCCGGGGGGAAGGCTGAGGCTCCTGGCCAGGTTGGAGGCCGCCACGATCACCTGCTCATGGGTGTCGATCCGCAGGATGAGCAGGGCGAGTGCCTGGCCGGTGAGCTGCTCCGCATCGGGGGTGGACGCCCCGCGCCGTCCCTGGGCCTTGGCCAGGGTTCGCCACTCCTCCACCAGGGTGCTCAGCTGGCGGTACTGGCCCTCCAGCTCCAGCAGGGTCTGCAGATCGATGTACTGCTGCTGGATGGTGAGCACCAGCGCGCGGGCCTGCACATCAAACAGAAAACGGTCTGCCGCCAGACTGGCGGCATTGGCCTGGGCCCGAGGGTGGCGGCTGGGATCGAAGAAGGTCCATTCCAGCGTGAGCTGGGGGGAGGAGATGGAGAGGGTATTGGCCTGTTGCTGCTGAACGCCCACCAGGCCGGGGTCGTTGTTCCCCGCCGTGAGGCTGGGAACCCACTCCCGCCGGATGGCCACCCCATTCCAGGTGGTGGCCGCGATCGCCGCATAGGCCTTGGCCAGGGAAGGGTTCTGGGCCAAGCCCAGCGCCAGGGCCTCCTGCAGCGTCACCCTCCTGGAGGTGCGTTCCAGGTGGTCGCGGTAAGTGTGGAGCCGCTCTTCCAGGGTGCCCAGGGTGTGGGCAGCCCCCGGGGGGCCTGGCGCAGAGCCGGGAACCGCCAGGGCACCCGGCGCCCCCAGGAGAAGGGACGCCAGCAGAGCCCAGGCGCGGGGACGGGTCTCAGACCTCATCCAGGGCAGCCACCCCGGGCAGCACCTTGCCTTCCAGCAGCTCCAGGCTGGCGCCCCCACCGGTGGAGATGTGGCTCATCTTGTCGGCCACACCCACCTTCTCCACGGCTGCCACGGAATCCCCCCCACCAATGATGGTGATGGTGCCTTTGGCGCTCAGATCGGCCAGGGTGTGGGCGATGGCATTGGTGCCAGCGGCGAATTTGTCGAACTCAAACACGCCCATGGGTCCGTTCCAGATCACGGTCTGGCAATCGGCCAGGGCGTCCTGGAACACCTTCACGGAATCGGGGCCGATATCCAGGCCCATCCAACCGTCAGGAATGGCGTCGATCGTGGCGATCTGGCTGTTGGCATCGGGGGAGAAGTTGTCGGCCAGCACCACATCGGTGGGGAGCAGCATCTGCACGCCCTTGGCGGCGGCTTTGGCCTCCAGCTCCTTGGCCAGCTCCAGCTTGTCTTCCTCCACCAGGCTCTTGCCCACCGAGAGGCCCCGGGCCTTGTAGAAGGTGAAGATCATGCCGCCGCCGATCAGGATCTTGTCGCACTTGTCGATCAGGGCTTCCAGCACGCCGATCTTGCTGCTCACCTTCGAGCCGCCCACGATGGCGGCCAGGGGGCGCTTGGGGGCATCGATGGCGCCCTGCAGATAGGCCAGTTCCTTCTCCATCAGGTGGCCCGCCACATTGGGGCTCAGGAACTTGGTGACCCCTTCGGTGGAGGCGTGAGCCCGGTGGGCGGCGCCGAAGGCATCGTTCACATACACCTCGGCCAGGGCGGCCAGCTTCTCGGCAAACCCGGGTTCGTTCTTCTCTTCCTCAGCGAAGAAGCGCACGTTTTCCAGCAGCACCACACCCCCGTCCTCCAGGGCAGCCACCTTGGCTTCGGCATCGGGGCCGATGCAGCTGTCGGTCTTCACCACCGGCACCCCCAGAAGGTCGCTGAGGCGAGCGGCCACCTGGGTGAGGCGCATGCCCTCATTCACCTGGCCCTTGGGCCGGCCGAAGTGGGCCGCCAGGATCACCCTGGCCCCGTTGTCGCGCAGGTGGGCGATGGTGGGGAGGGCGGCCCGGATGCGGGTGTCGTCCGTAATGGCGCCGGCGTCATCCAGGGGAACGTTGAAGTCCACCCGCACCAGAACGCGCTTGCCGCGGAGGTCTGCAGCGCCGAGACTGGCGAGGGAACGCTTGGCCATGGGGGTCGGGTGGAGAGGGGAAGGCGGGGGGAGATTAACCCCTCAACCCCCGTTCGTCGCAGAATCGGCTGGATATGGGCTGCCGATTGGCCCCGCAGCGGGCAATGGCGCTAGACAGGGATGGCGTCCCGCAGGCCATGTTCAACACCGTTCTGTTCCCCATCGATAACAGCCGTCAGACGATGGAAACGGCTGCGGTCGCCCTCCAGCTGGCCCAGCAGCACGGCAGCCGGGTGGTGTTGCTTTCGGTGGTGGAGGCGGAGGAGGGGGTGATGCACGATCCCGCCAAGGTGAGCCAGCTGCTGGAGCAGGCCCGATCCAGCTTTGAGAAGGCCGGGCTGGCCTGCGACGTGGTGGAACGGGACGGGAAGCCGGCTTTCGTGATCGGCGATGTGGCCGATGAGGTGAATGCCGACCTGATCATCATGGGAACCCGGGGCATCAGCCTGGAGGACGACCAGCACAGCACGGCCGCCCGGGTGATCCAGCTGGCCCCCTGCCCGGTGATGGTGGTGCCCTGATGCCCGCTCTGAGCGTCAACGCCCCGGCGATTCAGTGGTATCCGGGCCACATCGCCCGGGCGGAGAAGGCGCTCAAGGACGCCCTCAGCAAAGTGGATCTGGTGCTTGAGGTGCGCGACGCCCGCATCCCCCTGGCCACGGGCCATCCCCGCCTGCAGCGCTGGATCAGCGGCAAGCAGCACCTGCTGGTGCTCAACCGGCGCGACATGGTGAACGCCGAGGCCCAGCAGGTGTGGGATGGGCTGTTTCGGGCCCAGGGCCAGGCGCCCTGGTGGTGCGATGCCAAGGCCGGCACGGGGGTGAAGCAACTGCAGCAGGCGGCCATTCGCGCCGGAGAGGTTCTCAATGCCCGCCGGGCTGGGCGCGGCATGAAACCCAGGCCCGTGCGGGCGCTGATGCTGGGCTTCCCCAATGTGGGCAAATCGGCGCTGATCAACCGGCTTGTGCGCCAGAAGGTGGTGGAGAGCGCCCGCCGGGCCGGCGTCACCCGCAGCCTGCGCTGGGTGCGCCTCGGGCAGGAGCTCGATCTGCTGGATGCCCCGGGGGTACTGCCACCCCGGTTGGACGACCAGCAGGCCGCCCTGCGGCTGGCCATCTGTGATGACATCGGCCAGGCCGCCTACGACACGGAGGCCGTGGGGCTGGCGTTCCTCCGCCTGCTGGAGGAGCTGGCACCGATCCAGGCCGCTGGGGTTGCCCCCGGGGTGCTGGAGGCCCGGTATGGGGTGGAACCATCGCCCGGGGATGCGGAGGCCTGGCTGGCGGCCGCTGCAGCCCGCCACACCAGCGGCGATCTGTTGCGCATGGCCCAGCGGATTCTGGACGACTTTCGCCGGTCCCAGCTGGGGCCTATCAGCTTGGAGCTGCCGCCACCCACGCTGG
>JAYKJF010000002.1:0-3386 GCA_035285785.1 Cyanobacteriota bacterium | reverse complement strand
CTCAGGCCAGCTTCTCCCCCTCCAGCTGCCGGTAGATCGCATTGAGTTCCACCACTTCGGAAAAGAGCTGCTCCAGCTCGGAGTAGCGGGTGGGATCGTCGAGCTCCGCCACCAGCGCATCGAGATCAAAGTTGAGGATGGGCTGGATGTCCTCGGGCACCTGCAGGAAATCATGCAGCTTGCGCAGGATGGTGTCGGTGGAGGTCTGTGCCTCCCGCAGCCGGATGTCCTCCGCGGCGAAGCGCTCCCGGGCCTGCTGAAGCTGGGGAACGGAGGGTTGGAGCAGCTCGTTGCCAGGGGCGAGGGCGAGGGTGGCGTCCACGTCGGCTTGCAGTTCGGCGAGGCGGGCGAGGGCCCGTTGGGTGAGATCCCGTTCCCGGAGCGCCTCCATGGCGGCGCGAACGGCCTTGGCTTCCACCGAGAGGTCGGCCAGAAGGGTGACACCCTGGTGGGCCATCAGGGTGCCCACCTGCCGGGGGGTGCGGGGGGGATCGACGGCGTTGCCGGGCGTGAGGGGAATGCGGTGGTCGGTGGGCACCAGCCCATCGCTGGTATCGGCGAGGGTGCGGCAGAGCACCTCGATCCGGGGCGGCTGGACGGTGTCGTTGAGCTGCAGGGCCTGGATGGTGCCGAATCCTCCTTGGAAGCGGCAGGGATCGTGGCGGTAGCGCTCATCGGCGGCGGCCACCAGCGATTGAAGCGCCTGGCGCTGCTGACGCCGCAGGGGGCTGGCCAGCAGCCAGAGGATCAGGCCGATGCCGGCGAGAGCGAGGCCCACCAGGGCCAGCATCAGGCTGGCCTGCCAGAAGATGGCGGCGAAGGCCAGGCCCAGCATCAGCAGGAGGCCGTGGCCTCCGCCCGGCTGGCCCATCGCCACCCAGATGCCAACCGCCAGCAGGAGAGCGAAACCCATCCGTGACGGGCCCTAGGCGCTGGCCGGCCTGTCCGGAAAGATCCGGTGGCCATCGTTGCGGATGGTGCTGGACAGGCTGGGCAGGGGCATTGGGCTGAGGGGATGCTTGGGCTTCACGTGGGCGGGAATCTGTTTGATGAAGATGCCTTCTTCGGGGCTGCAGATCTCCCATTTGTCGTAGAAATATGTCTCATTCGGGGGTGTGTATTTTCCCCATACATTGTCTGATCCGAAGGAGGAGGAGCTGGGCTGGTGGTTCTTGTGGGTGATGTAGGAGCAGAGCACGTTGCCGATCGGTTGTTTCGCCAGCCCGGCACGGGCCGTGTAGTCCATGTCTTCAAAACCGATGCCCGGAAAGCCCGGGTCGAAGGCCCCCACCCGAGCGATCACCTCCGGGGCGATCACGAAATGCGACCAGGTGCTGTTGAGCAGGGTGAGCTGGGCGTCTTGCCAGTTGAACGCTTCTGCCCAGCGCCGCATCCAGGGAAAGATGTGCAGGTCGTCGTTGAGGATCAGAAGGGGGAGGGGCTGGCTCAGGCGCACCATCTCGTTCCACATGGTGGTGAGCCCTGCCGCGTGATCCCGCAGCACAAAGGTGTGGTGGGGGGGCGCGGTGGCGCAGAGCTCCTCTTGCAGGCGCTCCAGGTAGCGCTGCTGTTGGGCGGTGTTCGGATGGCCGTTGACCGACACGGTGATCCTCACCTCGGGGAACAACCGGCTCATCGCGCGGTAGAGGGGTTTGAAGTAGTTGTCGTAGCGCTCGACGTAGGTGGTGATGCCGATGGCGAAGTTCTGATCCAGCTGCTTGCGGGGGGGCACCAGAGGCGCTGGAACCAGGCAACGCCCGCGATGAACAAGCCCCCGCGCTGTGCTGTAGAGGTAAAAGTTGAGATTATTTTTGGGCATCTTCGGCATGGGGTGTGTTACTGGGCGCCCGGGGTTTGTTCGCGTCTCCATTAAAGCATGTGAACCCTATGTGATGGCTTGGAGTCATTGTTTGGCTGGCTCTTTCTTGTCGTCCCAGACGTGCAGGATCGAGCGCAACCATCCCTTGCTCAACCCCTTCCGTGCTTTGTTCGGATCGCTGAGAAGCAACGTCTCATGCTCGTCCATCAGGGCGAACTCCATGGCGTAGCAGTGGTCGTCTAGCATGGGTGCCATGCAATAGCGCGCCAGGGCCAGCGAAGACTGCGCCCCCGCGATATCACCCCGATCAATGCATTCAATCGCCTTTTTCCTGGCCAGGTTGGCTTGTTGGATGGCGAATTCTGCGGCCACGATCGGATCCTCGGGAAGAGCATCGATCTCTTCCATCGCTCGGATTGGCAGGCTCAGATCGGTTTGGAGATGCTGTCGGCAGGCGTTGCCAGGCGGCGTCCAGTCCAGATGCACGCGCGCGATGGCCTGTTTGGCCTGCCAAGGGGGCAGTTTCAGGCGGACGGCCACATTCAGCTCCTGACCGAGCCGTAGATCAGGAAGTTGGTGGTGCCCATTGGGGCTGAGGGGGAAATGGTTCAACACCTCCAGAACCTCCGCGCCGTGGAGGGGTTGGATCGACAGGGTGAGGTTGCGCCCTGCAGTGGTGGCCAGCCCCCGGAGTTCGGCGGCGTAGAGCTCTTCGAGCTGCTGGGGGGATTCGATATGGGCGAGCGTGCCATTGCCGGCCGTGACCATGGCGCCCATGAGGTCTTCGTCAAAATCCTCCCCCAACCCGAAGGCGCTGGTGCTCACCCCGCGCTCGGTGAGCCCCGACACCTTGCGGGCGATGGCTCTGGTGTCCGTCAGTCCACTGTTGGCCTGGCCGTCGGAAAGGAGCAGCACCCGATTCAATGCCGCGGGGTTGAAGTGCTTGGCCACCTGCAGAACTCCGGCATGCCATCCATCAAAGAGTGCTGTGCTGCCCCCACACTCCAGCCTGTTGATGGCCTGGGTGAACCATTGGGGATCCTGCACAGGCGTGGAGCCAACCACCAGGGTCACCTCGTTGTCAAAGGCCAGAACGGCGAGGCGATCCGCGCTGGTGAGCTGGGCCGCCACGAAACAGGCGGCTTTCTTGGCGTAGTCGAGCTTGGATCCACCCATGGAGCCGGAGCGGTCGATCACCAGGGCGAGATTCAGGGGGGGCCTGGGACGATCCGTGAGATCCGGCATCGGCGGCGGTTGGATCGTGATCAGCAGGTCGAGCGTGCAGGCAGCACCAGCTGCCACCGCCGGCCGCAGGGGCCGGAGGAGAAGGGTGGGTTCCATGGGAGGAAGAAAAGGGTGAGTTGGGTGGGTTTGGAACGCTCAGTCGGTGGCGTCCAGTTGCTCCCGCAGCCGTTCAAACAGACGTTTCAACCAGGCCTTGCGGCGGTGTCCCGAAGGGGGAACGGATGCCGTTTCACTCAGGTGAAGCTCCACTCCGGGGGCGAGGGAAAACCGGTTCCACCGCGCAGACGCCTGGCGACTGCCACCGCGCGTGGGAGGAGAGCCA
>JAYKJF010000001.1:0-25406 GCA_035285785.1 Cyanobacteriota bacterium | reverse complement strand
CATCCAGGGCGGCTTTGCGCAAATTGGCGCCCTCGATGCACCCCACCTGCTGGCCTTCGCGTTCGAAACGGATGGTGGGCACGATGGATCGGGGGTGGAGGCGCAGCCCAACTTAGGGCACCTCGGGGTCACCGTTCCCCCGGATGGGTCGGATGAAAGGTCGGAAGTGGTTCCCCTTACGATGACCCCAGGCTGGAGGGAGTTCGCAAATCCATGGGTCTCTCCGGATACGACACTCTGATTGCCAGCCTGATTCCGGGTTACACCAGTCTGGCCAGGCTTTCCGTTTCCCTGCTGGCGGCCTCCCCGATGGCCGGGGTGCAGGGAGCCTCCGTGTTGGTGGCTGGCTGTGGATCCGGCGCCGAACTTCTTGCCGCCAGACAACTGCGGCCCGACTGGCATCTCACCGCACTCGATCCCTCCGAGGACATGCTGGCCATGGCCCGCGAGAAACTCCAGCTCCATCCGAGCATTCCGGATGGGCAGGGTCCGATTCAGTGGGTGCAGGGCACGGTGGAGACCCTCTCCGGCGATCCCGTCTTTGATGGGGCGATGGCCGTTCTGGTGCTGCAGGGCCTTCCGGATGACGGAAGCAAACGAAGGTTCCTGAGTTCCCTGTCCCAAAGTCTGCGGCCGGGCGCCCAGGTGGTGCTGGTGGATCAGATGCTTCCGGAACGGAGCAGCATCGACCAACAGCTCATCACGGCTCGTCAGGTGTTTCAACGCACCGAAACGGCCGTACCCGTCGCCGAGCCCGACGAGATCCTCGGGAATGTGTATCCCCTGAGCTTGTCCCGGCTCACCGGTCTGCTGGAGGTGACAGGATTCAGCGATCCCTGCCCGGTGTTTCGGGCTCTCGATTACGAGGGATTTCTGGTTCAGCGGCTGCCCTGATGGGGGCTGGCTGGGTCAGGCTGCCGGTCGAGCCTTGTTCTGCTCACGCAGCGGTTGGAGCTCGTCAGTGATCTGATCGAGCGTGTCGAGCCGCTGCCGGATGGCGACCAGCTCATTGAGGATGGAGCTCAACAGCTGCTGGGTGGCGGTGGATGGTGCGTTCAGCACCTCAACGGTGACCTCCTTGATCCGGAGCACATCCCGTGCAAAGCGAGCCACCTCATTGGCATGGAACATCAGCGGCTGCTTGATGTCGCTGCGGAACTCAGGGTTTAGCTTTCTGGGGTTGAACGGAGGATTGATGTTGCGGGGATCTGTGTTGGTATAGCGATAAACAGATGCCCTGGAACGATTCAATGCTTTCTGAACATCATCGATTCCTATCAAAGAAGATCCGGAAGTTTCCGCTTCGCCAGTTGAGGGAACTGCAACAATCTCCTCTTCGGGCGTCTCGGCGGAAAGGCCAAAAGCCTCAGTTGCAAGGGGATTGCTGGAAGCAAACATAGATGAAACCGGACTTCACTTAAAAATCTTGGGGTGAGGTTAGCAGAGGTTTGCAAGCACGCCACTCCGATGGGACACACGCTCAGACGCCCACCTCCAGCCTCAGTGATAGGTTCCCATCAGCGAGCCATCGAACCATGCGCGTCTCCCGCCTGTTGCTGGTGACGCTGCGGGACGACCCCGCGGAGGCGGAGATCATCTCCCACAAGCTTCTTCTGCGCGCGGGTTTCATCCGTCGTGTATCGCCAGGGATCTACGCCTATCTGCCCTTGATGTGGCGCGTCCTGCAAAAAATTTCAGCTGTCGTCCGCGAGGAGATGGATGGCACTGGCGCGTTGGAAACGCTTCTGCCCCAATTGCAACCGGCGGAGCTCTGGCAGCGCAGTGGGCGCTGGGCTGGTTACACCGCCGGGGAGGGGATCATGTTTCACCTTCACGACCGCCAAGGGCGTGAGCTGGGTCTGGGGCCCACCCATGAGGAGGTGGTCACCTCCCTGGCCGCCGATCTGCTCCGCTCCTATCGCCAGCTGCCCGTTTGCCTTTATCAGGTGCAAACCAAATTTCGCGATGAGATCCGGCCGCGTTTTGGCTTGATGCGGGGCAGGGAATTCATCATGAAAGATGCCTATTCCTTCCATGCTGATGAGGAGTCGCTGCGACACACCTATGGCCTGATGGATCGGGCTTATCGCCGCATTTTCCAGCGCTGTGGGCTGCGCACGGTGGCGGTGGAGGCCGACAGCGGAGCCATCGGCGGCTCCGCCAGCCAGGAATTCATGGTTACGGCTGAGGCAGGGGAGGATCTGATTCTCGCCAGTCCTGATGGGGTCTATGCGGCCAATCTTGAGCGCGCGGTGTCCCTGCCCCCAGCAGCCGTTCCTCTCCCCGTCGAACCCTGCCGCGAGCAGGCCACGCCCGAGCAGGCCACCATTGCCGACCTTTGCCAGGCCAATGGTTTCCATCCTTCCCAGATCGTGAAGGTGCTGTTGCTCGTCGCTCGCTTTGCAGAAGGAGCACCCCACCCCGTGCTGGTCAGCCTGCGGGGTGATCAGCACCTGAATGCGGTGAAGCTCAGCAATGCTGTTCAGAACAGCATTGAAGGCCAGGGGTCTCTCCTGCAGTTGCTTCCCATGGAGCCAGCCCACCTGGAGGCTGAGGGGTTGTCCCCCCTGCCTTTCGGCTCCTTGGGCCCCCATCTGGACGATGCCGTCTTTGCGGGCGCCCACACCTGGAGCCCCACCCTCCTGCGTTTTGCTGACCCCACCGCCGCGGAGCTCCCCCGGTTTGTTTGCGGAGCGAACCGCAAGGATTGGCATCTGGTGGGTGCGTCCTGGGGCGATCTCACTCCCGCCCCCCCGGTTGCGGATCTGCGGGAGGCACAGCGGGGCGACCGTTGTGTGCACGATCCGGCCCAACAGCTCGACACCGCCAGAGGCATTGAGGTGGGACATATCTTTCAACTGGGACAGAAGTATTCCCAGGCCATGGGGGCCACATTCACCACCGAGGAAGGAGAGGAGCGTCCCTTCTGGATGGGCTGTTACGGCATCGGCGTCTCCCGACTGGCCCAGGCCGCCGTGGAGCAACTCCATGATCCCCATGGGCTGTGCTGGCCGGTGTCCATCGCTCCGTTCGAAGTGATGGTGATCATTGCCAGTCGTCAGGACGCCACCCAGGTGACCGTGGCGGAAGGGCTGTACGACGCGCTTTGCGCCGGGGGCCTGGAGGCCCTGCTGGACGACCGTCAGGAGCGGGCCGGTGTGAAATTCAAGGATGCCGACCTGCTGGGCATTCCCTATCGGGTTGTGGTCGGCCGGGGTGCCGCCGCGGGCACCGTCGAAGTGGTGACCCGGCGGACGGGCGAGGCCATGGAGATGGCCGTTGACGAGGCCTGCTCCTGGCTCCAGCAGCGGGTCGCCCTGGAGCGGAGCGGGTTGGGTTGATCCAGGGCCAGGGCTGCGGGGAGACCCGTAGGATCCTTCCACTCCCCTTTCCATGCCATGGCTGCAGTACTGCGCTCCTGTTCCCGCTGGGCCCGCCAGGCTGGCCAGGCGCTCGCGGCCAGTGTGTCCAGGCTGCAGCCCCTGGTGGTATCGCTTGTCCTGGTGCTGTGTGTGAGCCTGTCGGCCTGCAGTGGGGGGAGCTTGCTCAGCGGCAACTATGCCGAGGACACGGCTGCGGTGACCCAAACCCTCTTGAGCACCATCGCTCTGCCAGCCGATGATCCAGGCGCTTCCGAGGCCATTGATCAGGCCCGCGCCCTGATCAACGACTACATGGCCCGGTATCGGCCCAGGCCATCGGTGAATGGCCTCTCCTCCTTCACCACGATGCAGACCGCCCTCAATTCCCTGGCGAGCCACTACACCACCTATTCCAACCGTCCCCTGCCGGACACCCTTCGCAACAGGGTGCGCAAGGAGCTGGAGCAGGCGGCCACCGCCGCCAGCAAGGGGGCCTGAGGGGTCACCCTCTCCTGCCTTTTCTTGTGAAGATCAACCAGAACGCTTTGACGAACGCCCCGCTCGTCTGAGAGACTCGTTGTTTGTGCTCGAAGGCGGCTCCAGGCCGCGGTGTCCTTGGCCAACGTTGTCGTAATCGGTGCACAGTGGGGGGATGAAGGAAAGGGGAAAATCACAGATCTGCTGAGCAGATCGGCAGATGTTGTGGTTCGCTACCAGGGTGGCGTCAACGCGGGTCACACGATCGTCGTTGACAATCGTGTTCTGAAGCTTCATCTGATTCCCTCAGGCATCCTCTATCCCGACACCATCTGTCTGATCGGTTCCGGGACGGTGGTGGACCCTCGGGTGATGCTCGGGGAGCTCGACATGCTCATGGCCTGCGGTATCAGTCCCTCCGGCCTGAAGCTGGCCTCCACGGCCCACGTCACCATGCCCTACCACCGCCTGCTGGATCAGGCCCTGGAGCAGAGGCGCGGCGACCGAAGAATCGGCACCACCGGTCGAGGCATCGGCCCCACCTACGCCGACAAGTCGGAGCGCAATGGCATCCGGGTGATCGATCTCCTGGATGTGGAGCGTCTTCGCGATCGGCTGTTGGGCCCTCTGTCGGAGAAGAACGATCTCCTGGTTGGTGTCTACGGCCTGGAGCCTTTGGATCCAGAAGCGGTGATTGCGGAATATGCCGAATACGGCCAGAGGCTGGCCCCCTACGTCGTGGATTGCACCCGGGTCATCCATCAGGCTGCCAGGGAGCGGAAAAACATCCTGTTCGAGGGTGC
This sequence comes from Cyanobacteriota bacterium, assembly GCA_035285785.1. Lineage (GTDB taxonomy): Bacteria > Cyanobacteriota > Cyanobacteriia > PCC-6307 > Cyanobiaceae > Cyanobium. Next base: position 20,764 of record JAYKJF010000001.1, on the reverse strand, counting down.
CCAGGGCACCTTGCTGGATCTCGATCACGGCACCTATCCCTACGTCACCTCCTCCAATCCCGTTGCTGGGGGGGCCTGCATCGGTGCCGGCGTTGGACCCACCCTCATCGACCGGGTGATCGGTGTGGCCAAGGCCTACACCACCCGCGTGGGCGAAGGCCCCTTCCCCACCGAGCTGGAGGGGAGCCTCAACGACCATCTCTGCGACCGCGGTGGGGAGTTCGGCACCACCACGGGCCGCCGCCGCCGCTGCGGCTGGTTTGATGGTGTGATCGGTCGCTATGCGGTCCAGGTCAACGGTCTGGATTGTCTGGCGATCACAAAGCTGGATGTGCTGGATGAGCTCGATGAGATCGAGGTTTGCATCGCCTATGAGCTCGATGGCGAGCGCATCGACCACTTCCCCAGCAGCGCCGAAGACTTTGCTCGCTGCAGGCCGATCTTTGTTGCCTTGCCGGGATGGCAGTGCTCCACCGCGGCCTGCAGGCGCCTGGAGGATCTGCCCGATGCCGCCAGGGCCTACCTCCGCTTCCTTGCCGAGCTGATGGAGGTTCCCATCGCCATCGTGTCCCTCGGAGCGGAACGGGATCAAACCATCGTGGTGGAGGATCCGATCCATGGGCCGAAACGGGCCCTGCTCAACGTCTGAGTGAGCGGCTGATCGGCCCACCCTGTTCATCTTCTTTCTCCCCTGCGTGTCATGACGTCCTCCAGCCCCAAAACCTTTGATGTGGTGGGCATCGGCAACGCCATCGTGGATGTCCTGGTGCAGACGGAAGACGGTTTTCTGGAGGATCACGGCCTCACCAAGGGCACCATGGCCCTCGTGGATGAGAGCCAGGCTGAACAGCTCTATGCCAGCCTTGGTCCAGGCCTGGAAACCTCGGGGGGCTCAGCCGCCAACACCCTGGCCGGACTGGCCCAGCTGGGTGGGCAGGCCGGTTTCATCGGCAGGGTGCGCAACGACCAGCTCGGGGCCATCTTTGCCCATGACATCCGCTCCGTCGGCGCCCATTACGACACGCCTGCTGCAGAGAGCGGACCCTCCACCGCCCGGTGCCTGATCCTGGTCACCCCGGATGCCCAGCGCACGATGTGCACCTATCTGGGCGCTTCAGTGAATCTCCATCCAAACGACCTTGATCTTGATCTCGTGCGTCAGGCCAGGGTGCTCTACCTCGAGGGCTACCTCTGGGACAGCGATGAGGCGAAGCAGGCCTTCATCGCCGCTGCTGAGGTGATGCGCGAAAGCGGGGGAGAGGTGGCCCTCTCCCTGTCCGATGCCTTTTGCGTGGATCGCCATCGCGACAGCTTCCAGGAGCTGGTGGATGGCCATGTGGACATTCTTTTCGCCAATGAGATGGAGATCACCTCCCTCTACAAGGCCAACACCTTTGAAGAGGCCGTGGACCAGGTGCGAGGCCGCTGCAAGGTGGCCGCCCTCACCCGCAGTGAGGCGGGTTCCCTCGTGCTGAGCGGGGATCAGACCCTGCCGATCGCCCCTGTCCATCTCGGTCCACTGCTGGACACCACAGGGGCGGGCGACCTCTATGCCGCAGGCTTCCTCTACGGCTACACGAAGGGTCAGGGGTTGGAGCGTTGCGGACGCCTTGGTTCCCTCTGTGCGGGTCAGGTGGTCACCCAGCTTGGTCCTCGTCCCCACGCTTCGCTCACGGAGCTGGTGGCCCATCACCTGCCCTAGCCGCTCATCCTCCCCCCGTGAGCTGCTCCACACACCAGGCTCCATAGGCTCCCCGGGTCTGGCCCCGCAGGATGATCCACTCCGGCGTCTCGTAGCTGTGGAGATCCATCACTGTTTCATGGAGCCTCTCCAGGGTGGCCCAATGGGTTTTCAGCACCATCTGCACCTCCTCACTGCGGGTGATGCGCCCCTCCCATCGGTAGAGGGACTGGATCGGCTGGAAGGAGACGCAAGCCACCAGGCTCTTCTCCAGAAGGGTGGTGGCCAGCTGTTGGGCCTTCTCCAGGCTGCACTCGGTGGTGAGCACCAACACCAGCTCCGACTCCTCCTCTCCCTCCATGGCCTTCAACTCCTGGTCTTCCAGCACGACGATCCCTCCTCCGGTCGGCCTAAACGCTCGAGCAGTGCATTGAACTCCAGCCGCTCCATGCCCTCCGGTTCCGATGGGCGCTGCAGGAGCAGCAGCTTCAGGTTGAGGCGACGGGCCACCTGCTGCCAGAGGGCTTCCGTGAGCCCCCCGGATTGCCGACAGAGGATGGCATCGATCTGCCATTGCCGGCAGAGGGCCTCCTCCACGGCCCCATCGGCCGTGGGGTGAAAGCAGGCCAGCCGGTCGGCGGGGATCCCCGCCTGTTGGGCCAGCCTCATGGCCTCTGGGTAGGGCAGCACACGGGCGTGCAGGTGCGCCCCGCTGCATCGGCGAGCCGCCTCCCCCAGTCGCCGCGCTCCGATGGCCAGAAGGAGCCTTCCGCTGACAGCCGTGTGACGCGAAAGGTCGTCCATGTGCCTCAGGTGGATCGCCCAAGGCGCCTCCAGCCCGGGGCGCTCCAGGCGGAGTAGGCGTTCGGGCCGGTTGCGCGTGGCTTCCATGGCCGCCGGAGTGATGTGAACGGCGAAGGGATGGCTGGCATCGATCAGCCACTGGAACGGATCCCCCGCACGCTCTGCGGCTTCCAGCCGGGATCGCAAGGCCCCAGCATCCCCCAGGGCTCCCACCACCATCTCCAGATCGGGACTCTTCGGATACGGGCTGCTGGCAGTGGGGGTGACCACGCTCACCCGCAGGCGCCAGCCCCGCTGTAACAACTGCTGGGCCAGCGCTGGCCCCTCCCCCGTGCCCGCGATCAGCCAGAGCCTGTTGCCTTTCACGTCCATGGATCGGCGGGCCCGGGTGCCCTGAGATGGTCGGCGTGCATCAGGATGGGGGGAACTCCCAGGGGATGAGGGCGTGAATCACTGTTTGCTCGAAGTGGAAGTGCTGGAGGCGCCCCAGGTGCGCTACACCCAGGACAACCAGACGCCCGTGGCGGAGATGACCGCCCGCTTCGATGGCCTGAGGCCGGAGGACCCGGCGGGGCAGATCAAGGTGGTTGGGTGGGGCAATCTGGCAACCGATCTCCAAAATCGGGTTCAGGTGGGCGAACGTTGGGTGTTGGAGGGGCGACTGCGGATGAACACGGTGACCCGCCAGGATGGTGTGAAGGAGAAGCGCGCGGAACTCACCCTGGCCCGGCTGCATCCCTATGGCGCCCAGGCCTCGGCTCCCTCCCCCCGGTCTGCCATGAGCACCCCGCCCCCGCCCGCAGGCGCGCCCGTCCGCAAAGCGGCTCCCAGTTCCTCCGCCGGGGCTCCGGCCAAACGGGCGGCCCCTGCGGCAGCGGCCACTCCTCCTCCCGTATGGAACACCTCCCCCCTGGTCCCCGATGACCTGGGCGAAGGGGAGGATGAGATTCCCTTTTGAGTCGGGGCCCCCAAAACCCTTACTCCAGCCGTTCACTGGCTTGATCCAGCAGTTGCCCGAGCTCCCGCTCCAACGCCGCCAGATCAAGCCTCCATTCGGGCCAGCGCCCGCTGTCCAGCTGGCGCAGCAGCCAGAGGCGATCCTGTTGCAGCCCCTCGAGCACGGTCCGCAGGTCGTCCCTGCTGGCTCCAGCAGGGGAGGGGCCTTCCGCAGAGGGGGATGGAAACGGCGGATTGGACATGATGGCCCACACAGGTGGCCCCATCCTGGCCTCTCCTGCAGGAAGATGGCTCCATGCAAAGTCTCCGTTCCCCAGGCACGCTGGTCACCCTTGCGGGCGCAGCTCTCACGGTGATTGGGTCCCTGGCGTATGTCAGCGACCATCCCAATCTCAGCCTTCCCACCATTTTTTACGGCATTCCGATCCTGCTGGGCGGGTTGGCCCTGAAATCGTCCGAACTCCCCCCTCCGGAGCGGCTCACCCCACCGGATCGCTTGCGGTCCTTGCGGGAGGCGCCCGCCAATGAGGCCCTGCGCAAGCTCCTGGCCGACGTCTGCCGTTGGCGCTATGGCCAAAAGGTGCACCTTGAGAGTTCCCTGGAGGCACTCAAGCTCTGGGATGAGCAGGACCCCCCATCCCTGCTTTCGGTGGAGGAGTGCTCCTTCCCTGAGGGCTATGGACTCTCCCTCACCTTTGCGGAGGGTGGGGTTCCTTTTGCTCGCTGGGAAGCGTCCCTCGACCGTCTGGGTCGCTTCTTCGGACCTGGGCTGCAGGCTGGGTTGGTGGAGAGCCCCCCCCATCAACTCACCCTCACCCTGCGACCGCGGGTTACTGAGGAGTTGTCCGCCGATCCATCCCCCACACGTCCTGCTCCCTGATGGCTGATCCCCTAATCAACCTCGAGGAGGCCTCCCGGGTCTCGGTGTTGAGCGAGGCCCTCCCCTACATCCAGAGGTTTGCTGGCCGCCAGATCGTGGTCAAGTACGGAGGGGCGGCCATGGTGGAGGAAGGTCTGCGGGAGGCGGTGTTCCGCGATCTCGCCCTGTTGTCCTGCGTGGGAGTCCAGCCGATCGTGGTCCACGGAGGTGGCCCGGAGATCAATGAATGGTTGACTCGGATGCAGATTCAACCCCAGTTCCGCGATGGCTTGCGGGTCACGGATGCGGACACCATGGACGTGGTGGAGATGGTGCTGGTGGGTCGGGTCAACAAGCAGATTGTCAATGGCCTCAATCTTGTGGGGGGGAAGGCCGTCGGCCTGTGTGGCGCGGATGGATCCCTGGTGTCCGCCCGACCCCTTGGCAGCAGCCATGGGTTGGTGGGCGAGGTGGCCTCGGTGAACCCCACCGTTCTCCATCCCCTGCTGGAGGCGGGCTACATCCCTGTGATCTCCAGCGTGGCTCCCGACCATGCCGGGCAGATGCACAACATCAATGCCGACACCGTTGCTGGGGAGTTGGCTGCCGCCCTTCAGGCTGAGAAGTTGATCCTCCTCACCGACACGGCTGGAATCCTTCGCGACAGGTCGGATCCCTCGAGCCTCATTCGCCAGATCACCCTGGGAGAGGCCCGCGGGTTGATGGCTGAAGGGGTGGTGGAGGGGGGCATGACCCCCAAGACCGAATGCTGCGTAAGGGCCCTGGCCCAGGGGGTGGGGGCGGCCCACATCGTCGATGGCAGGGTTCCCCACTCCCTCCTGCTGGAAGTGTTCACCAATGCGGGAATCGGCACCATGGTGGTGGGCAGTCCACGGCGCTTGCAGCCCTGAGGAGCCATGGCCCCGGAGCCCGATGATCTCTCCAGCGCCATGGCCGAGGCCAAGGTGGCCATCGAGAGGGGGAGCTACGCCCGGGCCGTAGCCCTCTTGGAACCCTTGTGCGACGCGACCTCCCCCTCACAAGCGCCAGGCGACATCCTCCGGCTGTTGCTGGCGACCGCCCTCATGGGGCAGGGCCAGAGCGAACGGGCAGCGGCCTGTTGCCGCAGTTTGCAACGCTCTGCCGATCCCCAGAGGCGCGCCCAGGCCAGGGATCTGCTTCAGGTGTTGGAAGCTCCAGCCCTCAAACGGCCCCGGGAGTGGTCGCTCACCCTGCCCCGCCTGGATCAGGCTCCAGCCCTGGAAGGGGTGGGTGGAGGGCGGCAGCGAAAGCCCACCGCGAAGGCAGAGCCCCCGCCTGCACCGCCTGTGGGGCCCACCCAAAGCCCCCGGGGCTTTGCCGCCGTGGTGGTGGTGCTGCTCATGGTGCTGTTGTTGAGCTCCCTTCTCTCCGGATGCCTGCGGGTGGAGACGGAGCTCAACGCCGTTGGCCCGGGCCGGGTCCGTCTCCAGCATCGGTTGCGCCCCGTGGCGGAGACGCCTTTGCCGTTTCAGCAGGCCTTCGCCGCGGCCCTGGAGACGGAGAAACCTCCCTACAAGCGCACACAACAGGGAGCCACCACCTTCCTCTCCAGCCCCCTGCTGACCCCCCAGGATGCCCTGACCTCCCTCCGCCACTCCTGGGCTGATGCCTCTGCGCTGGGTGGTTTTGCCCTCCCAGCTCCGTCCCTGGACTGGCACGAGACCAACTGGCTGCTTGGCGTGTCTCAACACATCGCGATCAGCTTGGATCTTCGGACTCTTCCCGCGCTCCCTGGATTGGATCTCACCCTGCGGCTCACGCCGTTTTCCAGGCACGCCCTGCGTGCGGTGAGCCCCCAGCCTGTGCGGCCGGCCGGTGCTCCCCAGGCCTGGATCTGGCCCCTGGAGCCCGGCCAGGTGAATCACCTGGAAATTCGCTGCTGGCGCTGGAATCCCCTGGGCCTGGGTGGCGTGCTTATTGCCCTTGCCCTGGGAGTGGTGGTGCTGGTGCAGCGCATGCGCGTTCGGCTCGGGCTTGGCCTTCCGGAGCTGCCGGCCTGAGCGTGTCCCCTACAGCTGGAGAGGGTCAGGGTCGATGGCCAGGGTCACGGTGCGATGGAGCATCTGCCGCAGCTCCTGCTCCGGGGGAAGGGGCAAGGCCGTTCCCGGGGGGCCATGGAGCAGGAGTTGCCACCGGCTCCGCCCCGCCACCCGCGCCACAGGGGCGGGACTGGGTCCGATGAGGCACCAGTGCTGGGCCTCCACCTCGGGCCGCACCCGCTCGGCCAGTGCAGCGGCGGAGGTGGCCGTGGTGGAGGCGGAAGGACCGGCGATCCTCAGCAGACAGGCCCTGCTGAAGGGCACCATGGCCCCACCTTCGCGCAGGCGAGCTTCCTGCTGGAGAAAGGCGTCATAGCGACCATCCACAAGGTGGCGGATCACGGGGTGCTCCGGTGTGTAGGTCTGCACGAGCACCTCACCGGGTTGCTCTCCCCGTCCAGCCCGACCGGCGAGCTGCATCAGGAGCTGGAGGCAGTGCTCACCCGATCGCAGGTCTGGGCGATGGAGCAATCCATCGGCCGCGAGGACGGCCGCCAGGGTGACGCTCGGCAGGTCCATCCCTTTGGCCAGCATCTGCGTGCCCACCAACACATCGGCCTGCCCCTCCCTGAAGGCATCCAGCACCCGGCGATGGCCATCGGGACCGCGGGTGCTGTCGGCATCAAACCGCAGCACCCGTAGGCCCTCCAACTCTGCCGTCAGCTGCTCCATCACCCGTTGGGTCCCTGCTCCGAAGGGTTTGAAGGCCGAGGAGGCACAGGCTGGACAGCGTTGCGTCAAGTCCTGCCGGTGGTCGCACCAGTGGCACCGGAGCCACTCCTCACCACTGCTGCGGCGATGCACGGTGAGCGCCACATCGCAGTGGGGACACTGCACCACCGTTCCGCAGCTGCGGCAGCTCAGAAAGCTGCGGTAGCCCCTACGGGGCACCAGGATCACCGCCTGTTCACTGCGTTGGCGCAGGCGTTCCAGCCGATCCAGCAGGGGGCGGCTGAGCAGGCGCCGGTGTCCCTCCGCCAGTTCATGGCGCATGTCCACCACCCTCACCGCTGGGAGGGGGCGTCCACCGATCCGCTCCGGGAGCCGGAGCAGGGCGGTCTTCCCCCCTGGTCTCTGGGCGGCCAACCAGCTTTCCAGCGAGGGGGTGGCACTTCCCAGCACCAATTGACTTCCTTCCAGCCTGCAGCGGAGCCTGGCCACATCCCGGGCGTGGTAGCAGGGCATGGGGCTGTCCTGCTTCCAGGAGGAATCATGTTCCTCATCCAGAACGATCAATCCCAGGGGGGAGAGGGGCAAAAAGATCGCCGATCGGGTTCCCACCACCAGACGCGGCTGTCCCTCCTGGCCGGCGGCGAGGCACGACCGCCAGCAGGCGATCCGTTCCCGTTCCGCCAGTCCGCTGTGATACTGGAGCACACCCGCCCCGAAGCGGTGGCGGGCCCGATCCAGCAATTGGGGAATGAGGCCGATCTCCGGGGTGAGCAGCAGGACGCTGCGCCCCGAGGCCAGATGGTGGGCTGCTGCTTGCAGATACACCTCCGTTTTGCCGGAGCCCGTCACGCCCCACAGGAGGGTTTCGGCGCCAGGGTCGGCGGCCAGAAGGCTGTTCAGCGTGGCTCCCTGGGCCGGCGTGAGCACCTGGCCAGCCTTGTCGAGCGCCAGGGGAGGGGCGGATTGCTGGCCCCCTGGGGGCTGGGTGATGGAGCTGGCCTGCAGCAGCCCTTTCTCTTCCAGGGCCTGCACCACCCCACGTCCAAAGCCATCCCCACCGATCAGATCCCGCAAGAGGCGCTGTCCCCCATGGCTGACCAGATGGTCCAGCAGCTCCTGTTGGCGTGGTGACAGGCTCGGGGCGGCATCCACGGGCAGGGCAGTGCGCTGCATGAGCCTGAGCTGGCGGCCTGGCCCCGTGCTCTGCCCCCTGGCGCCCAGCCATCCGGCGGGGAGCACGCTGCGCAGGGTACGGAAGAGGCTGGTGTGGCACTGCTGCGCCACCAGGGCGATCAACTGCTGCCAGTCGGGATGGATCGCCGCCCGCTCCACCAGGGCCAGCACGGGCTGCAGCGTGAGGTCAGGTCGGTCTGAGGGGCCCTGCTCCAGGACGGCCACCACCAGGCCCGCATGCAGCCGCCCGCGCAATCTCACCCGCACCAGATCCCCCGTTCCCAGGTCCAGGCCCTGGGGGTTGCTGTAGGTGAACACCTGCCCCTCCCGACCAGCCTCCACCCAGATGGCCAGGAAGCCTGGGGGAGCTTGGGGGGTCCCGGAAGGGGGCAAGGATTCTTGCAAACGTCTCACACCATTCCTAAGATGAAGAGAGCCAGTTCGAGAGGTTGTCATCAACCAGGCAGTCTTCGGCTTGAGGGAAAGACACCAGAGTCCCGCGGTCATCCACCCGGAGCGATCCCAAGGATGAGCACCCCACTTCCCTCCCCCCTGCCCTGGTTGGATCCCTCTTGCTGTTTTTCGTCACCGTCCCAGGTTGACCCATTCCCTCGCCCCTCGGCGTAGTTCCATTCTCTGAGCGCCCGGTCATGGGGCCATCGCGCCAGCTCTCCCTGGCTGCGATCCCTGGAGTGCTTCCTGAGAAGCATGGATGGGTTTCCTCCTTTGAACGCTTTACCAGCCCCCTGCCCGATTCCATATGAGCCCCGCCACCGCCAAAGTCACCAGCCTTGACATCGCCTCCACAGAGGATGTGTCCGGTCTGCAAGAACCTGGGGACGGGCTCGACCTGATCGCTGTGAAGGAGGCTCCGGCCAAGCCAGCAACCACCACCAAGTCATCCACCAAGAAGCCGCGTTCCACCGGCGGAGCCACCAAGGGCAAAGGGAAGGCCAAGGCCTCCGCCGATCAGGACGACGACCTGCTTGGTGCCGAGTCCATGGAGGAGGGTGCTGATCTGCTGCTCGACTCCGCGGAACTCCTGGAAACGGAGGGTCTGGCCCTGGCGGACGACAAGGCTGGTGCCAGCAAGGACACCCCGGCTGCGGCCAAGGCCCTGGCGAGCATCAAGGTGGGTCCGAAGGGGGTTTACACCGAGGATTCAATCCGGGTTTACCTGCAGGAGATCGGGAGGATTCGCCTCCTCCGGCCCGATGAAGAGATTGAACTGGCCCGGAAGATTGCCGATCTCCTGCAGCTCGAGGAGCTGGCTGCCCAATTTGAAACCGATCATGGCCATCACCCTGACACCAAGGAGTGGGCCGCCTTGGTGGAGATGCCCACCATCAAGTTCCGTCGGCGTTTGATGTTGGGACGGCGGGCCAAGGAAAAAATGGTGCAATCCAACCTTCGCCTGGTGGTATCGATTGCCAAGAAATACATGAACCGTGGCCTCTCTTTTCAGGATCTGATTCAGGAAGGCAGCCTGGGATTGATCCGCGCCGCTGAAAAATTTGATCACGAGAAGGGCTACAAGTTTTCCACCTATGCCACCTGGTGGATCCGCCAGGCCATCACCCGGGCGATTGCCGATCAGAGCCGTACCATTCGCTTGCCTGTTCACCTCTACGAAACCATTTCTCGAATCAAGAAGACAACCAAGACGCTGTCCCAGGAGTTCGGTCGCAAGCCCACGGAAGAGGAAATTGCTGAAAGTATGGAGATGACGATTGAAAAATTGCGTTTCATCGCCAAGTCTGCCCAGCTCCCGATCTCCCTGGAAACTCCGATCGGCAAGGAAGAAGATTCCCGGTTGGGCGACTTCATTGAGGCAGACATTGAAAACCCCGAACAGGATGTGGCCAAGAATCTGCTGAGAGAGGATCTTGAGGGTGTGTTGGCCACCCTGAGCCCGCGCGAAAGGGATGTGCTTCGCCTTCGCTATGGACTGGATGATGGCCGCATGAAGACCCTTGAAGAGATCGGCCAGATCTTTGATGTCACCCGTGAACGCATTCGCCAGATTGAGGCGAAAGCGCTACGCAAACTTCGTCATCCTAACCGCAACAGCGTGCTCAAGGAATATATTAAATAGGGGAACGTCTCTCCTTGATTGCCCATCCTCGCGTCAGGCTTTCCATTGTTCTCCCCACCTTCAATGAGCGAGATAATGTGTGGCCAATCGCCTCAGAGTTGCTCGCCCTGACTGACAATTATGATCTTGAGATCATCTTTGTTGACGACGACTCGCAGGATGGAACCGCTGAGCGGGTGCGGGACCTGGCCCGCACAGCACCCCAGATTCGTCTGATTCGTCGGATTGGCCGCGCTGGCTTGTCGAGCGCCATCAAGGAAGGCATTCTCGATGCCACAGGCGATCTTGTTGCCGTGATGGATTGTGATGGTCAGCATCCCCCATCCAGCGTGATGGCGGCACTGGACCGTCTGCAGACCCCCGGCATTGATCTGGTGGTTGGAAGCCGTTTCCACCCTGATTCTCTGATTCAGGGGCTCAGTGAGAGGCGCGAGAGAAACTCCACCATCGCCAATGCGGTGGCCCGATTCAGCTTGCCCCGTTACCGCCATCTGACGGATTACATGAGTGGCTTTTTTGTCTGCCGCCAGCAATCCGTCCTCCCCTATGTGCGCCTGATTGATGTCAATGGATTCAAGTTCTTGTATGAACTGCTGGCCATCAGCCGAGGGCGCCTTGGGGTGGCTGAAATTCCCTTGGTGTTTCAGGAGCGGATCAGTGGCGAGTCCAAGTTGAATCTGGCGGTGGTGTGGGATCTGGGGATTTCAATCCTCCATACCCTTCTGCTTCGCAGTGTGCCGCGGCGGGCCATCAGCTTCGCTCTGGTGGGTGCAACAGGCATTGGGATTCACCTTTTGATCTACTCGCTCACCAGTCGTTTCTTGCAGTTTAGTTTTGAACTGGCTCAAACCTCCGCCGTGATTGGAGCAGCCTCCAGCAATTTTCTGATCAATAATGTGTTGACATTCCGCGTCCAGCAGTTGGCAGGCTTTCGCCTCCTGGTTGGTCTCCTCCGCTTTCTGCTGGTCACGTCGATGGGAATGGTGGCCAATGTTGGCGTTTCCTCTGCCCTTTATCACCAGCACACCCAAGCGCCCCTTCTGGCCATGTTTGCCGGAATAGCTGTTGATTTTGTCTGGAAATATGCAGCTTCCTCCAGGTTCGTCTGGAATTCACCGTAAGGCCCCCTTCCCTTGCCCAGACCCTGAGGGACTCTCCCACCCCTGCGTCCTAGGTTCGGCTGCTGATCGGTTCATGGAACGTTGATGGGGGGAGATCGGCGCTGGGCTTGGCTGAGCCTTCTTGGTTTGGTCCTGTTGTGTTGGCTGGCCTTTTTCAGAGGTTTGGGCACCCTGGGGTTGATGGATAAAACAGAGGCCCTCTTTGTGGAAGTGGGCCATCAGATGCACCTCCGCAACGATTGGGTCACCCCCTGGTGGAACGGGGAACGGTTTTTTGACTATCCCGTCTGGGGCTATTGGATGGTGGCGCTTGCCTTCCGGGTCCTCGGCGTGTCGGCTTGGGCGGCCCGGCTGCCAGTGGCGCTGGCCGCCAGCTCGGTTGTGGTGGCTGCATTCGCCATGCTCTGGCATTGGGGCGGGGGGCAGGAGCGTCTGCAGACACGATGGGGCAGGGCTGCCCTGGGGGCGGGAGTCCTGGCCACCAGCCCCGGATGGATCGGCTGGGGACGCACCTCCACCACGGACATGTTTCTCGCCAGCGCGATCAGTCTGGCCCTGCTGGCCTTCCTGCTGGCCCACCTCCAGCCGTCTGCGTCCCCCCTGGCCGTGCTGGGTCGGATCGGCATGGCTCTTTTTTCAGGCATTGCTGTGCTGGCCAAAGGACCGGTGGGTGTGCTTCTCCCCCTCCTGGTGATCGGTGCCTTTCTGCTCCTGAGCGACCAGTGGCGGCGTTGGCTGAACCCGATCCATCTCCTGGCCATGGGAGCCCTCTTCCTGGCGGTGGCAGCTCCCTGGTATGGGGCAGCGGCCCAGGCCAATGGCGCCGACTTTCTGGGCGGTTTTCTGGGGTTCAGCAATCTGCAGCGATTCACCTCGGTGATCTACGACCACCCCGGACCGCCCTGGTTCTACCTGCCCTGGCTCCTGCTCCTGCTCTTTCCCTGGTCGTTGTTTCTTCCCGTGGCCTTCGCTGGCCTGGGCTTCTGGCGGCGCGATCGTTGGCGCTCGGCCCTTCAGCCCCCCGCGCCAGGGGACACGGTGGGCCTGTTTCTCCTGCTTTGGCTGCTGATCCCGTTGGCGTTTTTCTCCGCGGCGGCCACCAAACTGCCGGGCTACATCCTGCCGATTGTGCCAGCGGGGGCCCTGCTGGTGGCGCTTTTCCTCTCGCCCTTGCCCCATGGCCCCACCGATGCTGGCCGAGCTCCAACCTCACGCTCCGCGTCTGCGCTGAATCGCTCCACCCGGCTCAGTGCCTCCTTGGAGGCCCTCCTCCTTGGAGCCATGGCCGTGGCGGCCGTGATGGCCCCCCGTTGGGCCGCCACGGATCCTGCCCACCCCACCTTTGCCGCCACCCTGTCGGCCTCGGGCCTCCCCCTTCTTCTGGGGATCCTTCTGGGCCTCAGTGCCCTGGCCCTGGCTGTCATCGCCGCGAGGGGGAACGACCGCCGCTGGCTTGGCGTGGCCAACCTGGCCGGTTTTCTGGCCATCCTGGCCTTCGTCATCCCACCCCTGGCTCCCCTGATCGATCGGGAGCGGCTGGTTCCCATCCGTCAGTTGGCCCGGCAGGCCCGGTCTGTTGCGCGTCCTCAGGAGCCCCTCTGGGTGATGGGCACCAAGCGTTACAGCACCCTGTTCTATGGCGGGGAAACGGCTGCCTTCGTCTCTGGAAAGGAGAGCCTCCAGCGTCGGCTGCGGAAGGATCGGCCCAGTTTGCTTCTCTCCCCCAGCGGCTCCACGGCCCGACTGCTGGGCGATCGCCAGGTTCTGGAGTCGTTGGATTGGCCGATCGACGCTGTGGACCGATTAGGGAAAATGGGGGAGCAAGAACTCTGGCGTGTCCGGCTTCCCCTCAGCGGTCCCACCAGCGGCAACGGAGAGGCCCCCCAGTGACACCGTCCTTCACCCGGCGCGATGGACTGACCATCGCCATCTGCCTGGCGGTGCTCCTGGGCTTGGCTCGGCTGGTGACTGCCCAAGACCAGGCGCCCGAACTGGATGAGGCGCTGCTCGATGGGCTGGGCAGGCTTCTGGCTGGTCCGATCGGGGCGCTCCTGCTTCAGGTGTATCGCCTCAGTGGGGTGGGGTTCACGGCCGTACTGGTGATGGTGGCCCTGGTGTTTCTGGTTCTGAAGCGCTGGTGGAACGATCTGAAGCTCCTGGTGATGGCCACAGGCGGCATCCTGATGATTGTGGATCTCTGGCTGAAACCGCTCTTTGACCGGGCCCGCCCCCATGCCAAATTGCTGCCGGTGGACGGGAGAAGCTTCCCCAGCGGCCATGCGGCCGGTTCGATCGCGTTCTATTTCGCCATGGTGGCCATCCTTTCGCTTCACTATCCCCATCTCCGCCGACCGTTGATGATCGGGGCCACCCTGTGGGTGGTTCTGGTCTGGCTCAGCACTCTGGTGGCCCGTGCCCATTGGCCCTCCGACCTGCTGGCCGGCGGCGTGGTCGGTCTGGCCTGGCTCACCATCTGTTTGGCGTTCTGGCGTCCCGGGGTGCGGCCATGACCACCCCAGCCATCCAGGGCTTGTCGGATCTCCGGGGGCTTCGCAGTGCCCCTTCCCTCATCCCCGAGCAACAGCTTGTGCTTCAGCAGGAGTTGCGCCACCGGCTTGCTGCCTGTGATTGGGGCACCATCGGAATCATGGCCCCAACGTCGGAGGCGGCGCTGGCCAGCCTCCGAAGTTTTGAGCAGGCCCTGGGCTGGCCCAGGTTGGGGCTCACGGAATCCGACGACAACCAGCCGATCCTTGGACCGGTGTTTCTCAAGGGGAATCAGCGCACCGGGAGGGTGGGACTTCGGGCGGAAGCCGGCCTGGGAGAAGGGGTGTTGGTGACGGGGCACAGCGATACCGATCCAGACGTGGAAGACACCTGGGGGCCATTCCCGCTCGATTTCTTTCCTCCTGCTGCCTCCTCCGGCGCCACCAGTCTTTAGGCTGGGCGGCTGTGAACAGGCAGATGTCCCTGCTGGCCTCCCTCCGATGAACGCTCCTCTCCTGCGCATCGCCTCTCGCCGCAGCCAGCTGGCGATGGTGCAGACCCATTGGGTGCGAGATGCTCTCTTGCACGCCCATCCAGGCCTGGAGATCCGGATCGAGGCCATGGCCACCCAGGGCGACAAGATCCTGGATGTCGCCCTGGCCAAGATCGGCGACAAGGGGTTGTTCACCAAGGAACTGGAAGCCCAGATGCTGGTGGACCGGGCCGACATCGCGGTGCACAGCCTGAAGGACCTCCCCACCCAGCTTCCTGAGGGGCTGATCCTTGGTTGCGTCACCGAGCGGGAGGATCCCGCCGATGCCCTTGTGGTGCATCAGAAGCATCGGGACCGAACCCTGGAGACCCTTCCTGAGGGCAGTGTGGTGGGCACCAGCTCCCTCCGGCGGCTGGCCCAACTGCGCCACCACTTCCCTCACCTCGCCTTCAAGGATGTGCGCGGAAATGTGATCACGCGCCTGGAAAAGCTGGATGGGGGGGAATTCGATTGTCTGATCCTGGCGGCTGCAGGCTTGGGCCGGCTGGGATTGGCCGATCGCATCCACCAGCTGATCGACCCCTCGATCTCCCTCCATGCTGTGGGCCAGGGAGCCCTCGGCATTGAGTGCCGCGATGGAGATGAACGGGTGCTGGCGCAGATCAAGGTGCTGGAGCACCCACCCACTGCCCAACGCTGCCTGGCGGAGCGGGCCTTCCTTCGGGCTCTCGAGGGGGGCTGCCAGGTGCCCATCGGTGTGAACAGCCGTTTTGACGACCAGACCCTTGTGCTCACCGGCATGGTGGCCAGCCTGGATGGACAGCGCCTGATCCGGGATGAGGTCCGCGGTGATCGATCCGATCCCGAAGCGATCGGCATCGCCCTTGCGGAGGCCCTGCGCCGGCAGGGAGCCACGGCCATCCTGGAGGAGATCTTTGCCACCGTCCGCCCCGGCACCTGAGCCCCAGCCCTTCCAATGGGGCCTGGTGGGATGGGCCGCCCTGGTGGGCACCCTCACCGGCCTGGCCATCGTGGCGTTCCACGAGCTCCAGGGCATCATCAACAATTTCCTTTACGGGCCCTTTGTGGAGGGGCTTCTGGTCATCGGCCGCTCACCCGCTGCGGCGGGATTGACCGAGTCTGGAGGCCTGGATCTCCCCCCCCTGGCACCGGATGGGGGAACGCCTTTGAAATCCATGCTGCAGCTGGGGCTGGAAGGCCTCGGGTGGCTGGCGCCCAGCGTCCCTGCCCCCCTCCCCGAGCCCGCAAGCACGGTTACCGCCGATCCCCTCACCGATTGGCTGGCCCTCTGGCCTGTGGTGGTGGTACCCACCCTCGGTGGTCTGGCGGTGGGTGTGCTGCGCTGGCTGGCGGGTTCGATCGGCCCCGGCATCCCAAGCCTGCTGGCCATGGCGGATGGGGCCATGGCCGCAGCCCCCCGCCTTCCTTTCTTGCGGTTGGTGGCGGCTTCCCTGAGCCTGGGCAGTGGTGCGTCGCTCGGTCCGGAGGGGCCAAGCGTCGAGAGCGGCGGCAATCTGGGCCTGTGGGTTGCCAGCCGCTCCGGCCTCACCCCCCAGTCCCAGAAGGCCTTGGTGGCGGCTGGCATTGCAGCGGGACTGGCTGCCGGCTTCAAGGCTCCGATCGCTGGGGTGTTTTTCGCCTTTGAAGGCAGCTTCAACGCGATTCAAAGCCGTCCGAGTCTGCGGGCCGTGTTGGTGGCTGCCGTGGCTTCGGCTCTGGTCACCCAGTTGGTGCTGGGCGATTCCCCCATCCTGCGTCTGCCCGCCTACCAGGTGAGGTCTCCCTTGGAGCTGCCCCTCTATCTGGGGCTGGGATTGGTGGCCAGTCTGGTGTCGCTGGCGCTGGTGCGCCTGCTGGCCCTGGGTCGCCATCCCCGGGTGCTGCGGTTTGTGAGCCAGCTGCCCCCCGGCCTGGCCACCGCCCTGGGGGGAGCCGCTGTCGGTGGATTGGCCCTGCTGTTCCCCGAGGTGCTGGGGGTGGGGTACGACACGATTGAAAGTCTGCTGGGTCAGGACGAAGCGATCCCCTTGCTCACCCTGGTGGGGGTGATCGCCGCCAAACTCCTGGCCACCACTCTCAGCAATGCCTCAGGCTTTGTGGGCGGTGGTTTTGCACCAGCGTTGTTCCTCGGTGCTGTCCTCGGGAATGTCTATGGTCAGTTGCTCGGGGCTGGAGGGCTGAATCTGCCCGTTGCAGAGCCGCCTGCCTACGCCATGGTGGGGATGGCAGCGGTGCTGGCCGGCAGCGCCCGAGCTCCGATCACCTCGATCCTCCTCCTGTTTGAACTCACCCGCGACATCCGCATCGTGCTGCCCCTGATGGCAGCGGCCGGCTTGAGTGCCGCCCTGGTGGAGCGCTGGCAGGGTTTCCAGTCGGTTGATCTGCTCGGTCGGGATCTGATGGAGGAGCAACGCCGCAACCTCACGGCCTCGATTGCCGTGCTTGAAGCCCTGGAGCCGGAAGCCCCCCTGGTGCTCCCCGCCTCCACCTCCACCTCCCGGGCCCTCGATCTGTTGATCGAGGTGCATGGACACTGCCTCCTGGTCACCGACCAGGGCAAGGCCATCGGGCTGGTGAACCTGTCGGATCTGCAACGGGGGCTTCAGAGGCAGAAGCAGGACCTGACCCTTGCCGATGGTGCCGCTCCGTCCACCCTGAGGGATTGTTTGCGGTCGGAGATGGTCTGGCTTCCGGGAAATGCCTCCCTGAGCCAGTTGGAAGACCAGTTGGTTCCGGGTGGGCTCCGCCAGGTTCCCGTTTTTGCGGTCTCTGCCGAAGGAGAGGCCTTGCTTCCCTTTGGTCTTCCCGCGGGAGGACTCCCGGAATCCAGTCTTCTGGGACTGGCCAGTCGGGATGGGATGGCGAGGGCCGTGGCCCGGAGGCTTCAGAAGGTCGAATCTTCAGGAGCGGAGATCAACGCTTCTGCCACAGGATCGGCTTGAGACAACAGCCTGAGGATCCGCTGCAGATCGAGGTCGGACAACTCACCATCATCACCCCACTTCAATGCAGTGCTGTTGAGCTGATCGGTGGTATGGGTATCGCTGCAGGTCTCAGACATGGATAAGGCGGGACTTGAAATGGCCCGTTTCGCTTTGGTTCGAAAGAGATTAGGGGGTGTGCCCTTCGCAGAGGAAGGGTTTCAGGAGGATCTGCAGAATGTTTTCCGGTGCGCCGAGAGCACCGGAAACGGATCGGTTCCCAGGGGGTGGTTGGGCTGCTCACCAGCTGCCGAACCACTGTTCTGACCGGCGATGTCTCCCCTGCTTCTCTCTTCCAGCTCAAGCCGCAGGCGGGCCAGGCGTGCGGCTGTGCGGTCGTGTTGGATCACCCACAGCAAGGGCACAACGATCAGGGAATACCCAAGTGTGGGCACGAGCAAGCAGAGACTCAAGGCCGTGCACCAGCGTGGCGAGAGGTAGGCCGGTCCTGGGGTGGCTCCCTCCAGGCCCAAGGCCCTTGCCCGCACAACGATGGCGTGCTCGTCGGGAGGAAGGAATCGCATGAACAGCCCGTGAAATGAGAGAAGTTTGTGATTGCTCGATTAACACTCCCTTAAGCAGGGCATCTGCGTCACCTCGCCCTGTTTGCTGCCGCACCCGCACCCGTTCGCCCTCTGCTCTGGAGTGACGAATCCCTGGTAAGGAGCCCTTGCTCTCCCCTTCCGCTCGGACGTTCGTTGGTCTTCGCAGAAGGCGCCATTCCCTTCTCCTCCTCCTGGTGGCCGGTGCTGGTGCCCTGCTGTTTATCAACGGTTTGGGGCAGACCGGGCTTGTGGATGAAACCCCAGCCCTGTTTGCCGCCTCTGCCCGCCAGATGGCACGCAGCGGTGATTGGCTC
Source organism: Cyanobacteriota bacterium (assembly GCA_035285785.1). Lineage (GTDB taxonomy): Bacteria > Cyanobacteriota > Cyanobacteriia > PCC-6307 > Cyanobiaceae > Cyanobium. The sequence continues at coordinate 2,480 of JAYKJF010000001.1, read as the reverse complement.
ATCCCCCATGTGAATGGCCTGCCGCGCTACGACAAACCGCCCCTGGTGTACTGGTTCATGGCGAGCCTTTACAGCCTGCCCGGTGAGTCCTGGTGGGATCCGCTGGGCACTTGGGCCGCCCGCCTGCCTTCCGCTCTGGCCACGATCATCACCATGGTGCTTCTGGCGGATACGCTCCTTCGCTGGCCCCAAACGGATGGCGTCCATTCGCGGCGTGGGAACAGGTCTGGGATGGCTGCCGCACTCGGGTCTTCCTTTTCTTTTGCTTTGAGTCCCCTGGTGCTGGTGTGGGGCCGCACGGAGGTGAGCGATGCGCTCTTCATGGCCACCCTCGCCTTCAGCCTGCTTCTGGCTTGGCGAAGCTATGCAGCGGAGAGGGGTGCCTGGTGGCCCAGTTGGGTTGCCCTGGGGCTGGCGGTGCTCACCAAAGGGCCGGTGGCCCTTGTGCTGTTTGCCCTCACCTGGCTTCTGTTCTGGCTCCTCGGTGCCTCCGCCGCGCGAATCCGGATGCGGCTTCGCCCCCTTCCGGGCATTGCCCTCACGCTGGCCTTGTCGATCCCCTGGTATGGACTGGCGCTGTGGCGTGAGGGTCAACCCTACTGGGAGAGCTTCTTCGGGTATCACAACCTTCAGCGTTACACACGGGTGGTGAACAACCATTCCCAGGGGTGGTGGTTTTTTCTCGCGATGCTGCTCCTGGGGAGCCTTCCCTTCACTCCCCTGCTTCTTCTGTCCTTGGGTCGCACCCTTCGTCAGGCCCGTTCCCTTCTCAAGCCCCGAGACTCCCTCGCCCGTTTCGCCAGCGCCTGGGTGCTGGCGGTGTTGCTCTTCTTCTCCGCGTCGGCCACAAAGCTGCCCAGCTACTGGTTGGTGGCCACTCCAGCGGCGGGGGTGCTGGTGGCCCTGGTCCTTCAACCCGGCTGCAAGGGTTCTGTAACGGGGCCCCGTCGAGCGCTTGCCCTGTCCGCAGTCCTGCTCCTGATCCTGGCCGCCGCACTGGCAGCTTCCCCCCTGTGGTTGTCAGAGATTCAGGATCCCACCCTGCCTGGGCTGCAGGGCGCATTCACCAGAACACCTGCCCTGACCCTGGGAGCAGGGATCATGGTTGTGTCGGCTCTGTTGTTCAGAGGGGTTGGTTCTCCTCCCCTCTCCTGGCGATTGGTGCAAGGCCAGGCCGTGCTGATGCTCCTGGGGCCCCTGATGCTTCAGCCGGTCTGGACAATCGGCGATCAGCTGCGTGGGTCTTCCCTTCGCCATCTGGCTGCTATCGCCAAAGTGGCAAGAGACGAGCAGGAAACCCTTGCCATGGTTGGTCGACGTCAACCTTCCCTTCACTACTACAGCGATGCCACGGTGATTTTTGAAGGCCGATCCCCGACGGCTTTGGTCAATCTGGCTGATCGTCTGCAGAACGAGCAGAGGCCGGGACTGTCTCCCGGAAGCCAGCACGCCACCGTTCTTCTTGTGATTGATTCTGAAACAGCCAGCCAGCCCCACTGGCAAGACTGGAAGGGAATGGAATTGGCAACAGCTGGCGGGTATCGCCTATGGCGCTTGGATCGTGCCTGGTTGGTGCGAAGGTCTGCAATCCTTCAGCGTCGCGGCGTGGATCCCAACTGGCAGGATCCACGCCCGGAGCGGTTTTGATCAGGCAAACACCGAGCCCACCGGAATCACCCCCAGCCCGGGCAGGGTTCCGGAGTAACCAGTGATGTTAACGAGGAGATCGTTGTTGTTGTTTCGACCGGCATTGCCGTCGTTGATGAACAGGTAGGTGCCGGCAATGGGTGATCTGGTGGCCACCACCAGGGCCGCCCTGTTGGCGCCGAGAGCCTGGTTGCCGGTGAGGGCGCCATTGGCATCGGTGAACACGGCCGTGGCGAGGGCGGCAAGGGTGGTGGCGGTGTTGTTGGTGCTGGCCCGTGTGAAGCCCGTTGGTGCGGCCAGGTTGCCACCGCTGGAGGTGAAGAGATCGATCGTGTCGGTGCCGAAGCGGAAATCGGTGATGCGATCCGGAGCGGTGATGGTGGAGTGGCTGTAGCGGAAGCCGAACACATCGGGTCCAACCCCTCCCGAGAGGGTGTCGCTGGCCTGGAGGCCATCGATGAATTCCGCAACGGCCGTGCCCACGATGGTGTTTCGCGCAGCGCTGCCGATCAGATCGTCGTTGCCGATGGTGCCGATGACGGCACTGGAGGTGCCGACGGTGTAGATCCCGCCGGAGACGAGTTGGAGGGCCACGGTTTCGTTGGCTTCCTGGGTGCGATCGGCGGTGGGATCCACAGACACGGTGGCGGTGGCGGAGCCGGCGGCAAAGGTGATGGATTTTGTGACCGGTGTTGGGGCGATGCCGGTGTAGTCGACACCCAGGGTGGCGGTGCCGCCCACGGTGTAGTTCACCGTGAGGGGAGCGGCGGTGGAGCCGGTGCGGGAGAAGGTGTAGAGGAGGTTGGTGGTGCCGTCTTCTGTGACGCTGGAGG